>JBJKSP010000441.1:0-18907 GCA_046703865.1 Thiobacillaceae bacterium | reverse complement strand
CTCTATCCCACCTTCCCGTCCATGGTGGAGATCTGGTATCGCTCGGAGACTTATGCCCACGGTTTCGTCATCCTGCCCATCGTCCTGTGGCTGGCTTGGCGGGACCGCCATCGGCTGGTGGCCGTGGAGACCCACCCCGACTGGCGTGCGTTGATCGCCGCCGTATCGTTGCTGGCCTTGTGGGTGGTCGCTCAGGCCACCGGGGTGCTGGTGGTGGGGCAGTATGCCTTGGTGGCGTTGTGGCTGACCGCGGTATGGGCGTTGTTCGGCCTGAAGCTGGTCAGGGCCGCCCTCTTCCCCCTGCTGTTCCTCCTGCTCATCGTGCCCAACGGGGAGTTTCTCCTTCCCCCTTTGATCAAGTTCACCACGGATTTCACGGTTACCGCCCTGCAACTGATCGGCATCCCGGTCTATCGGGAGGGGCCTTACTTCACCATCCCCAACGGTCATTGGAACGTGGTGGAGGGCTGTTCCGGGCTACGCTATCTCATCTCTTCCTTCACCCTGGGGACGCTGTACGCCTATCTGACTTATCGCACCCTCTGGAAGCGCATCGCCTTTTCCGTGGCTTCCTTCATCGTCCCCGTCGTGGCAAACGGCTGCAGGGCCCTCATGATCGTGCTCATCGCCCATTATTCCGACAACAGGCTTGCCCTCGGCATCGACCACTACATCTACGGCTGGGTCTGGTTCGGGATCGTGATGATGGCGATGTTCTCGGTGGGCCTGATCTGGCGAGAAGATTTGGCTCAAAAGGCCTCGCCGCCCCCGCCCAAGGTTCCGGTGGTTCCCGCCGGCATGGCCGTGCTCCTGGTGGGGATCGTGGCCTTCTTTCCCCTGTGGGAGAGCCGTTTGAGCGGGCACCTGCCCGCCCGCGAGTTGTCCCCGCCCCCCGCCGCACAGGGATGGCAGATGACCGGCCAAGCCTTCGCGGACTGGCTGCCCCATTGGGTCGGAATGCGCAGGCTGCTGGTGGAGAACTATGCCAAAGGGGACACGCCGGTATTGCTGTACGTGGCCTACTATGTGGACCAGCATCGGGGTGCGGAACTGGCCAGCTCCGGGAACTTCATGGTGCGACAGAAACATCCGCGTTGGCAGAACGTGGGCCAGGAGGTCCGAACGGTCACCGTCGCGGGACATCCCATGGAAGTCCTGGAGGCCAGATTGCGCACTTCGGACCTGAGTCAACGCCTCTTGGCCTGGCAATGGGACCGGGTCCATGGGAAGGACATGCGCAACCCCTATCTCATCAAGCTGCGCCAAGCGCTGGCCAAGGTCTTCGGCCGCGGTGACGCGGGTGTTGCATTCATCATTGCCACGCCCTATACGAAAGATCCTGACCAAGCCGAAAAGGTGCTGTCCGATTTTCTGGCCGGCATGAAGCCGGCCCTGGACAGGCTTGCAGACCATCCATGACGCCCCTGATCGTTCATGTGGTCTACCATTTCGGCACCGGTGGCATGGAAAATGGCATGGTGAACCTCATCAATCACCTGCCGGACACTGCCTACCGCCACGCTATCGTGTGCCTCTCGGGCTATACGGAATTCCGCCGGCGCATCCGCCGTCCCGACGTGGAGTTTTTCGATCTGGCCAAACGACCCGGTCATGATTACACCTGGGTTCGACGGTTCGCAGAACTGTTGCGCCGGCTCAAGCCCGCCATTGTCCACACCCGCAATCTCAACGCCCTGGAGGCCCAATTCGTGGCCGCTTGGCTCAAGGTACCGGGCCGGGTGCACGGAGAGCACGGGCGGGATGTATTCGACCTGGCGGGGCGCAACTGGAAATACAACCTTCTGCGCCGCGCCGTACGCCCCTTCATACACCGCTATATCGCCGTCAGCCAGGACCTTGCAGATTGGCTCAGGCAGACGGTGGGGGTGCCCCGACAGCGGGTAGCCCAGATCTACAACGGCGTGGATTCGGAAAGGTTCCGCCCGCCTTCGGAAGCATATCCAGTGTCGGCACCCCCGGGTTTCTTTGACGGTGCCCAGTGCACCATCGGCAGCGTTGGGCGCATGGTGGCGGTGAAGGACTATCCCACCCTGGCCCGGGCATTCATCAGGCTGGCCGGGATGACGCCTGATCCCTCGAGCCTGCGCCTGGTCATCATCGGCGACGGCCCCCACCGCGTGGAATGCCAGCGACTCCTGGATGCAGCCGGATTGAACAGCCAGGTCTGGTTGCCGGGAAATCGGGACGATACCGCTGAATTGCTCCAGATGATGGACGTCTTCGTCTTGCCTTCCCTGGGGGAGGGGATTTCCAATACCATCCTGGAGGCCATGGCGACGGGCGTGCCTGTAGTGGCCTCCCGGGTGGGGGGCAACCCCGAATTGGTGGTGGAAGGGCAGTCCGGCAGCCTACTGGAGCCAGGGGAACCTGGTCGGTTGGCTGAAATCCTGCACGCCTACGTCTCCGACCCCCAGCGCAGGCAAAGGGAAGGCCGGGGGGGGCGGCAACGGGTGGAAGACCGCTTTACCCTTGCCCGCATGGCGGATGCCTACCGGGCGGTATACGACGACCTGATCGAGGGCGCCCGGGCTTGAACCCTCAATAGAAGACCAACAGGACAGACACCATGTGCGGCATCACCGGCGTGTTCGACCTGAGGCAGACCCGGGCCATTGACCGGGATGCCCTGGCCCGCATCAACGACATGCAGTCCCACCGTGGGCCGGACGAGGCGGGTTTGCATATGGAGCCCGGGCTGGGGCTGGGGCATCGGCGTCTGTCCATCATCGATGTGGCCACCGGCCAGCAGCCCTTGTTCAACGAGGATGGCAGCGTTGTGGTGGTGTTCAACGGAGAGATCTACAATTTTGTGGATCTGATCTCGGAACTCGCCAAACTGGGCCACAGCTTTCGCACCCGTTCCGACACCGAGGTGATCGTCCATGCCTGGGAGGAGTGGGGCGAAGACTGTGTTCGACGCTTCCGCGGCATGTTCGCCTTCGCGCTGTGGGACCGGAACCGCCAGGTCGTCTTCCTGGCCCGCGACCGGCTGGGGATCAAGCCCTTGTATTACACCGTGACCGATGACGGCTTTCTCGTGTTCGGTTCCGAGTTGAAGACCCTCATGGCCTGGCCGGGTTTCCGGCGCCAGATAGACGATGAGGCGGTGGAGGATTACTTCGGTTACGGCTATGTCCCGGAACCGCGCACCATCTACACCACGGCCCTCAAGCTCCCCCCCGGCTTTACCCTGAGCGTGCAGCGCGGCCAGCAGGTACCGGCCCCCAGGGAGTACTGGGACGTGCCGTTCCAGCCCCTGCCGCCCATGACCCTGGAGGAGGCCCAGGAGGAACTCATCGAGCGGCTGAGGGAGGCGGTGCAGGTGCGTTTGGTGGCCGAAGTGCCCCTGGGGGCCTTTCTCTCGGGCGGGGTGGACTCGTCCGCCGTGGTGGCCATGATGGCGGGGCTTTCCGAACAGCCGGTGAAAACCTGCTCCATCGCCTTCTCCGAGGCCAAGTACGACGAATCCGAATACGCTCGCCAAGTGGCCGTGCGTTACCGGACCCACCACCATGTGGACACGGTGGCCGCGGATGACTTCAGTCTGGTGGATGAACTGGCGCAGCTCTACGACGAGCCTTTCGCCGATTCCTCCGCCATGCCCACCTATCGGGTCTGCGAGTTGGCCCGCAAGCAGGTGACCGTGGCCTTGTCCGGGGACGGCGGCGACGAAAATTTTGCCGGCTACCGGCGCTATCGTTGGCATGGCTACGAGGAACGCATGCGCCGGCTGTTGCCCCTGGGTCTGAGACGGCCCCTGTTCGGCCTTCTGGGGCGGCTATATCCCAAGGCCGACTGGGCGCCCAAGATCTTCCGCGCCAAGACCACCTTCGAGGCGATGGCCAGAGACACGGTGGAGGGCTATTTCCACGGCGTATCGGTGATGGGGGACGGGCTGCGCGACCGGCTCTACAGCCCTGCCTTCAAGAAGCGTCTCAACGGCTACCGGGCGGTGGAGGTGATGCGCCGCCACCATGCCCGCTGCGCCCACCTGGACACCGTCAGCCAAGTCCAGTACCTGGACATGAAGACTTACTTGGTGGGGGATATCCTCACCAAGGTGGACCGTGCCAGCATGGCCCATGCCCTGGAGGTCAGAGTGCCCTTTCTGGACCACAGGTTCATGGAATGGGTCTCCGGACTGCAGGTGGACTTCAAGCTGCGGGGCACCGAGGGCAAGTACATGCTCAAGCGCGCCTTGGAGCCCCTGCTTCCCAGCGACGTGCTCTACCGAAGGAAGATGGGCTTTTCCGTGCCCCTGGCGGAGTGGTTCCGCGGCCCGCTGAAAGACAGGCTTCGATCCGCCTTGCTGGCCCCGCGCATGGCGGATACCGGCCTGTTCGAGATGGCCTTCGTCCGGCGCATGCTGGACGAGCACGGGGCAGGTCAGAGGGATTACAGCGCATCGCTGTGGTCCCTGCTCATGTTTGCCGCCTTCCTGGAAAACCAAGACCGGCGGCAGGGCGCATGAACCTGCGCATCCTCCATCTCTTCGACCATTCCCTGCCCCTGCATTCGGGCTACACCTTTCGCAGTGCCAATATCCTGAGGGAACAGGGGAAACTGGGCTGGGAGACCTTCCACCTCACGAGCCCCAAGCAGATCAACTGCAATGCCGCGGAGGAGGAGGTGGACGGCCTGCATTTCTACCGTACGCCCCAGCCCACAGGGATGACAAGCCGGCTGCCCGCTGTGAACCAGTGGGCACTCATGCGGGCCACCGAACGACGCTTGTTGGGTCTTGCAATAGACCTGAAACCGGATTTGCTGCATGCCCATTCACCCGTACTTAACGCCTATCCCGCCCTGCACGTGGGGCAACGGCTGGGTATCCCGGTAGTCTATGAGATCCGGGCCTTCTGGGAGGATGCGGCAGTGGATCATGGCACCCAGAAGGAAGGCGGCCCGCGTTATCGTTTCACCCATTGGCTGGAGACCAGGGCAGTAAGGAGGGCCCGTCGGGTCGTCACCATCTGCGGCGGCCTGCGTGGAGACTTGATCGCACGGGGCATCCCGCCCGAGAAGATCGGCGTGGTGCCCAATGCCGTGGATGCCGAGGCCTTCACCCAGTCAGGCGAGACCGACCTCACCCTCAAGGAACGACTGGGGTTGGACGATTCCCGCGTGATCGGGTTCATCGGTTCGTTCTACGCCTATGAGGGCTTGGACCTGTTGCTCAGCGCCTTGCCGCGTATCCTGGCGCAGGCGCCGGATGTCCGCATCCTGCTGGTGGGCGGCGGTCCCCAGGAGACTCGGCTCAAGGCACTGGCGGAAGAGTTGCACGTGGCGGACAAGGTGGTCTTCACTGGTCGCGTCCCCCACAGCGAGGTCCACCGCTACTACGACCTCGTGGACCTTCTGGCTTATCCGCGTCATTCCATGCGGCTGACCGAGTTGGTCACGCCACTCAAACCCCTGGAGGCGATGGCTCAGGGCCGTTTGTTCATCGCCTCGGACGTGGGGGGGCATAAGGAACTGGTGGAGGACGGCGTCAACGGACTGCTGTTCCGGGCGGGGGACTTGGACGCCCTGGCCCGCGGGGCACTCAAGGCCCTCTCCCTTGCCGATGGCGGGGCGGACCTCAAACGCAACGGTCGCCGCTATGTGGAGGAACATCGTACTTGGACGGCCTGCGTGGCCCGCTACAGGGATATCTACGCTGCGGCCCTGGGCCGTGCCCTGTGAGCCTATGTACCGGGCTGAAGCTGGCCGAGGGCTTCGTGGATTGGGATAGGTCTCCGTGATACCCTAACCGGCGGAGTTGAGTAGGTGATCAGGAACATCCCATGGCCCGATATGACAACATTCTTGAACTCGAACCCGATCTGGACGGCGTCGGCCTCCGGATAGGCATCGCCATGAGCCGCTTCAACCAGGATGTCGGCGAAGGCTTGTTGACTGCGGCGGTTACGACCCTGATCAGGGCCGGTGTGAACGAGGAGGATATGATCATCGTCACCGTGCCCGGTGCGCTGGAACTTCCATTGGTACTGCAGGACATGGCCGAATCGGGCAAATACGATGCCCTGCTCGCCCTCGGCGCCGTCATCCGCGGCGAGACCTATCACTTCGAAGTGGTTTCCAATGAAATGGCGTCCGGCATCAGCCGCGTGGCCCTGGATACCGGTGTGCCCATCGCCAACGGTGTCCTCACCACCAACACGGACCATCAAGCGACTTCCCGGATGTCGGAAAAGGGCAGGGACGCCGCCCTGACCGCCATCGAAATGGCCCGACTGCTCCAAGCCTTATGAGTGCCACCAGGGGCAGCCGCCGGGTGTCCCGGGAGTTGTGTTTGCGCGCACTCTATCAGTGGCTGCTGAGCGGGGACGACTTCGCGCGGCTTTTGGCACAGACCGAGGAGGCGGAGGCGTATGGGCAGGCCAATGCCCGGCATCTCGAAGTGCTTCTGGAAGGCGTGCTGAGGGAATCTGCGGATTTGGATCAGGCCCTGGCGCCGCACCTGGATCGGCCTACTGCCCAGCTTTCCCCCATCGAGCACGCCAGCTTGTTGATGGGTGCCTATGAATTGATCCATCAGCCCGATGTGCCTTACAGGGTGGCCATCAACGAGGCGGTGGAATTGACGAAGAAGTACGGAGGGACCGATGGACACAAGTACGTCAATGGCGTCCTGGACAAGCTGGCCAGGGCAGTCAGGGCGGTCGAAACCGGTACGGCCGCCAGGGTACCCATGAAAGCCGGAGTCAAACCGGTCGTGTAATCACTGCGTCAGGGCCGAGCAAGAGACAAAGTATCCATTCGGCCGCCATCTGCCATGCCCACCGAGTTCGAACTGATTGCCCGCCACTTTGCGCGGGCCACGCCTTCCGCCACGCTGGGCATAGGCGATGATGCGGCCCTGCTGAATCCGGCCGGGGGCATGGAACTGGTCGTCTCCACCGACATGCTTGTGGCCGGCATCCATTTTTCAAGGGATACGCCCGCGGAGATGGTAGGCAGCAAGGCCATGGCGGTGAATCTGTCGGACATGGCGGCCATGGGGGCGACGCCGCGCTGGGCCCTGCTTGCCATTGCCCTGCCCCAGGCCGATGAGGGGTGGCTGTCCGCATTTTCCAGTGGGCTGTACGGCATGGCGGAAACTTACGGGGTGGAAGTGGTGGGCGGGGACACCACCCGCGGACCCCTCAATATCTGCATGACGATCATGGGCGAGGTTAGAGCGGGCGCCGCCCTGCGCCGCGATGGGGCGAAGGTGGGGGATGAAATCTGGGTGTCCGGCCAGCTCGGTGCCGCCGCCCTGGCCCTTAGTCATCAGCAGGGAACGGTGACTCTGGATCGTGATGAGGCTGCTTACTGTCTGTCCAATCTTCAGAAGCCCCGGCCCAGGGTTGCGCTGGGCCGAGGCCTGGTCGGCGTGGCCCATGCCGCCATCGACATTTCCGACGGACTGCTGGCCGATCTGGGCCATATCCTGGAGCGCTCCGGCGTGGGCGCCGAGCTCATGCTCAATGTCCTCCCCGCAGCACCGCCTGTTCGGGTACGCCTGCCCGAGCCCGTGTCGATGGCGTGTCTGCTGGCCGGCGGCGATGATTACGAGCTGTGTTTTACCGCACCGGCGGACAGGAGGCGCGAAATACTTCAAACAGGGGAAAGGGCCGGGGTGGAACTCGCCTCCGTCGGCCGCATCGTGGAAGGCACAGGGGTGCGGGTGCTCGGGCCGGATGGCCGGCCGATGCAGATTCCGGGCCGTGGCTATGACCATTTCGCCTGACCGGCATTTCCTTTTTTCCCATCCCGCCCATTTCCTGGCCCTTGGCTTTGGGACCGGCCTGACACCCAAGGCGCCCGGGACCTGGGGCACGCTGGCGGCCTTTCCTGTCTACTTCGCCATGCACGGCCTGTCGGGGTCGGCCTATTGGCTGCTGGTGGCCACATTTTGTCTGGGCGGCATTTGGATATGTGATCGGACCGGCCGGGACTTGGGCGTCCACGACCACGGGGGCATCGTCTGGGATGAGATCGCGGCCTTCCTGATCGTGCTTCCTTTCGCCCCGTCCAATCTGTTCGGCTATCTCATCGCCTTCGCGCTGTTCAGGCTGTTCGACATCTGGAAACCCCCGCCCATCGCCTGGCTTGATCGACGCGTCCAGGGCGGCGTGGGTGTGATGCTGGACGACCTGCTGGCGGCAGCCTATGCCATCGTCTGCCTGTCCGTGGTGAAGGCATGG
This sequence comes from Thiobacillaceae bacterium, assembly GCA_046703865.1. Classification (GTDB taxonomy): domain Bacteria; phylum Pseudomonadota; class Gammaproteobacteria; order Burkholderiales; family Thiobacillaceae; genus JBJKSP01. Next base: position 10,694 of record JBJKSP010000441.1, on the reverse strand, counting down.
ACGTAACCGAGACAGACCTGGAACGCCTGGCGCAACGGCTGGGCGAGGCGCTGCTGGCCAAGGGCTGGATGCTGGCCGTGGCGGAGTCCTGTACCGGCGGCTGGGCCGCCCAGGCCATGACCGCCAATGCGGGCAGCTCCGCCTGGTTCGACCGTGGTTTCGTGAGCTACAGCAATGATGCCAAGCGGGCCATGCTGGGCGTGCGTGGGGAGACCCTGGCGCGATACGGCGCGGTCAGCGAGGCCACGGCGCGGGAGATGGCCTTGGGGGCGCTGGCGCACAGCGCGGCTCAGGCGGCCTTTGCCATCTCCGGTATTGCGGGACCTGCGGGCGGCACGCCGGACAAGCCCGTGGGGACGGTATGCTTTGCCTGGGCCTTGCCCGACGGCTTGGTCGAGACCGCCACTCACCGTTTTCCGGGCGACCGGCGCGAGGTCCGGGCCCGGTCCGTGCAGACCGCACTGGAGGGCACGCTGATGCACCTGGGCACTGTGCCATAATTCACAAACCGATCAGGAGGTTGACCTATGGATGAGAACAAGAGCAAGGCGTTGAGCGCCGCGCTTTCCCAGATTGAGAAGCAGTTCGGCAAGGGCTCCATCATGCGCATGGGGGACGGCTCGGTGGTGGAGGACCTGCAAGTGGTCTCTACCGGTTCCCTCGGGCTGGATGTGGCCTTGGGGGTGGGCGGCCTGCCCAGAGGGCGTGTGGTCGAGATCTACGGCCCGGAATCCTCGGGCAAGACCACCCTGACCCTCTCCGTCGTGGCCCAAATCCAGAAACTGGGCGGCACTGCGGCCTTTATCGATGCCGAGCATGCCTTGGATCCCACCTATGCCCAGAAACTGGGGGTGAATGTCTCGGAACTGCTCATCTCCCAGCCCGACACCGGCGAACAGGCCCTGGAGATTGCCGACATGCTGGTACGCTCGGGGGCCGTGGGCGCGATCGTGGTCGACTCGGTGGCGGCGCTCACCCCCAAGGCCGAGATCGAGGGCGAGATGGGCGACTCCCACGTGGGACTCCAGGCACGTCTGATGAGCCAGGCCTTGCGCAAGCTGACCGCCAATATCAAGCGCACCAACACCCTGGTCATCTTCATCAACCAGATCCGCATGAAGATCGGGGTGATGTTCGGCAGCCCCGAGACCACCACCGGCGGCAATGCCCTCAAGTTCTATTCCTCCGTCCGCCTGGACATCCGGCGCATCGGCTCCATCAAGAAGGGCGACGAGGTGATCGGGTCCGAGACCCGGGTGAAGGTGGTGAAGAACAAGGTCTCGCCACCGTTCAAGGGTGCGGAGTTCGATATCCTGTACGGCGAGGGCATCTCCCGAGAGGGCGAGATCATCGAGCTGGGCGTGGCCCACAAGCTCATCGAGAAGTCGGGCGCCTGGTATTCCTACCAGGGCGAGAAGATCGGCCAGGGCAAGGACAATGCCCGGGAGTTCCTCAAGGCTCACCCCGAGATCGCCGGGGAAATCGAGGCCCAGATCCGCGAGCGGCTCGGGGTCAAGATGCCGGCCCCCGTTTTGGCCGAGGAGTGATCCGAGCAAACGTTGAATCTGCGCAACCGGGCCATCGGCCTGCTCGCCCGGCGGGAACACAGTCGCGCAGAACTGGCCCGCAAACTGACGGCCCAGGCGGAGTCTGATGAGGTCTTCAGGCTACTCGACGAGCTGGAATCCGAAGGCCTGCTTTCCGACGAACGCTATGCAGAGGCGCTGAGCCATGCCCGCGCCGGGCGTTATGGCAGCCTCCGCTTGGGGCAGGAACTGCGGGAAAAGGGGGTGCCGGAAGGACTCATCGACGCGGCGGTCCGGGATGCCCGGGAACACGACCTTGCCGCCTGCCGGGCGATCTGGGAGAAAAAGTTCGGTCAGCTGCCGAATGACCTCAAGGAGCGGGCCAAACAGACCCGCTTCCTCGTCAGCCGCGGTTTCCCTGCTGCGATCATTGCCCGTGTGCTGGGTGGTGTCGAGGACTAGCCAGGTTTTCGGCGAATCCACTGACTCAGAAATACCCAAACAGCACGCGCGTGATCCGACTTGTTCCGCGCGTCATGGGGTTGCTGCCGAGACGTTTCAGGAAAAAGGACACGTGCGGTGGGATAGCCCGGTTCGCAGCGCAAACTGTGCCCATCTATCCGATGTGAGCATCCTGACCGGAAGCCTCAAGCCCAGGTGGTGCCGATGACCTCAACCGCCTCATTTCGGACCTTGGTGCGGCGACCCACGGGTGTCCGGGTAGTGTTCCTGTGAATCGGTCGGGGCAGGCTGAAGCAGAGACCCAGACGGATGACCGGTTTCGGGTCTGGCTAAACGGCGGAACCAAAAACTGAGTGTCGTTGGACTTAATTGAACTGGTTGATCGTGGTTTCTCTTCGTGCCGTGGTGTGTGGCATGATGGCGGTGTGTTTGCTGACCCGGCAACAACTGGCGAGGCGCTCATGCAAAGCAAGACATGGTGAGTACTTCAACCACCGGCAAATCAAGTTAAGCGGCATTTTTGTTCAAGGGAAGGAAGTATCCGGAAGACCCCATGAGCATGAATGAATCCCCCATAGTGAACGATGGGTTGCACGCGTTGGACCTTGGAACCTTGACCGCCGAGGATTTCAGCAGGCATGTCGGGGAGGCCTATGCCATGTGCCAGAGTGGCAATGACATCACGCTGCAGTTGGCCCGTGTCAAAACCTGGGGCCGTGGCAAACGTCAGCCTTTCACCTTGACCTTTCGTGGCCCTCACCAGCCGATTCTGCCCCAGCGCATCTACACGCTAGAAAACCCCGATCACGGATGCTTGTCGATCTTCTTGGTCCCCATCGGTCCCGATGAGTCAGGTATGAGATATGAGGCGGTGTTTTCGTGAAATGGATGTCAACGTTTCGGTGAAATCGGCAATTTTCTCGGAAGGCAAGCGTTCGCAGAGAGGCTGAAAAGTGTCCGAGCAATTCTTAGGTGAAATCATGTTGGCGAGCTTCAACTTTGCACCCAAGGGGTGGGCCATATGTGACGGCCAACTGCTCCCGATCAATCAAAACCAAGCGCTGTTTTCCCTGCTGGGTACAACCTATGGGGGTGACGGTCGGGTCAGTTTCGCGCTGCCCGATTTGCGGGGCCGGATGCCGGTCCATTTTGGGTCTGGTCTCCAGTTGGGTCAGCGAGGGGGAGAAGAGAGCCATGCCCTGACGGTGAGCGAAATCCCGACGCATCGCCACGACGCCGTGTCCATGGATCCCGCCGAAACGGCATCACCGGCGGGCAAGACGCTGGGCCGTGTCCCGTCGAGTGCCAACGTCTATGCCCCTGCCAACGACCTCACGCCCCTGCATCCCGGCTCCGTTGGCTCCGCGGGCGGCGGCCAGGCGCATGAAAACCGGCAACCGTATCTGACCTTGAATTTCGTCATCGCGCTACAGGGGATCTACCCCAGCCAAACCTAGTCAGGCTGCAAGGAGAGATAACAATGCCTTCTCTGCCCTATGTTGGCCAGATCATCATGTTCGCAGGCAATTTCGCACCGGTGGACTGGGCCTTTTGCGATGGTACGCTGTTGCCCATCTCCGAGTATGAGACCCTGTACAACCTGATCGGAACGACCTACGGAGGCGATGGAGTGAATACGTTCGCGTTGCCCGACCTTCGCGGCCGGGTTCCCATCCACATGGGTACGGGGCCGAGCACGTATACACTTGCTCAAACGGGCGGCCAGGAAACGGTCACCCTCACCATCGACCAGCTCGCGCAACATAGCCATGCATTGAATGCGTCCACGGATCCGGCCGGCAGCATTGGAACGCCGGCTGATGCCCTGGCTACGTCCACGACAATCGACCTGTACGGGGACGGCGGCGGGGGCCTGGATGCGGTCATGAGCCCGTTACGGACGGTCGGTGGCAACCACGCCCATGACAACATGGCGCCCTACCTCAGCGTGAATTTCATAATCTCGCTTTTCGGCGTCTTTCCCTCGCCGACTTGAGGGCACTTGTATGTCAGACCCATTCGTCGCAGAAATCCGTATCGTGGGCTTCACCTTCGCCCCCAAAGGGTGGGCATTCTGCAATGGCCAGTTGCTGCCCATTTCCCAGAATACGGCCCTGTTCTCGCTTTTGGGCACCACCTATGGGGGGGACGGCAGGTCGACGTTTGCGCTGCCCAACCTTGCCGGTGCCGCCCCTTTGGGCTTTGGGCAGGGGCCAGGGTTGACCCTGCGCGATTTGGGCGAGTCGGGCGGAAGCGGGACCGTCAGCCTGACCGAGGCCCAGATCCCCTGCCACAACCACTCGCTCAACGGGATCAGCGCGGCGGCAAGTTCCGGGACACCCTCCGGATCCATGGCGTTGGCGTCGGCCTCGACGAACCTATACCGCGATGCGACCAACACCGTGACGATGGCGGGCATGGCTGCCTCCGGCAGCGGTCAGGGCCACAACAACAGACAACCCTACCTGACGTTGAACTTCATTATCGCCCTGCAAGGGGTCTTCCCTTCTCGTTCGTGATGATGGCCACGCCCGACACAGACCTCAGGCCTTGCCGAACAAACGATGAGCCCTTCCTCTTCGGGCTCTACGCCAGCACACGCGAAGCGGAAATGAACCTGGTCGACTGGAGCGCGACTGAAAAGTCGGCATTCCTGCGGATGCAGTTCGATGCCCAAAGTCGCTATTACGCAGATGTGTTCTCGCAGGCACGCTTCGAAGTGATCGAGCTGGAAGGCCATGCCATCGGACGCCTTTACGTCGAACAGCGCGATGACGTGATCCATGTGATCGACATCGCCCTGCTGCCCGAATGGCGGGGCAAGGGGATCGGTAGCCGGATCATGAAAGCAATCCTTGACCAGGCTGCCTCGGCGAGGTTGCCGGTCCAGATCCACGTCGAACAGTTCAACCCCGCGATGCGCTTATATCTTCGGCTGGGCTTTAGGCCCATACGCCATGACGGGGTCTATATGCTCATGAAATGGGACGGCATGGACACGGCGGCAAATGAGCCCGGTTCACAACCCCCCGGAACTGTCGCCGTGTTTGGTTCGAGTGGGCCACAGGGGTCTTCAATGCGTGAGGGTCTACACGATGATACGACGTGAATTTCTTGCCACGGGGGGAGGACTGCTCGTGCTGGCACGTTTCGGGATCGGCGGTCATCCATTGCTCGACCAGGCCCAAGCGGGTTTGGACGGACTGCGCAAGGCAGGTTGGCAAGCGCTCGTGAACCAGACGTTCACTTTGCGCGCCGATGGCGGCGCACAGCGGTACGTGACCCTCGTTTCGGTGCGTGATGTGTTCCACGAAGTCGCACGGCACCGAAAACTGGAACAGTTCAGTTTGATCTTCGAGGCCAAAGGCGATCCGTCCATCGCCGAAGGTCTTTATGCGTGCCGTCCTAACGGACACCTGTCTCTTAAGAGCATCCTGTTGCATCTGCAGCCGGTCGGGGATACGCCCGCAGGCACGCGCTATCGTTCGGATTTCAGCTTTCTCACTTGAGTTTATCGAAACATCGCCACAGTCTGCCGGGCATTGGATGGCAGAGGCGGTCACTTTCTAACGGGACCCATGAATGACCAACGACTGGAAAGTCGGCCGGATATGCGTTTAATCAAGGCTGTCAATTTAAAAAGCCCGTGGCACTGCCCAGTGTCTGGGACTTTCGTTTTTCTTCTGGTCGCCATCCTCTCCCTCGCTTGGACCGTACCTGTCCAAGCTGCGATCACCGCAAACGTTTCCTTATCCGGGTACACCGCCTTCCTGGCTGACAACCCACAGGCAAGTTATGGCGAGGTGCGTTTCTACTATTCGGCCAGTCCCCATACGAATGGCACTTACGATGCGCCGGCCAACGGCGGCAATGCGATCCTGGGTATCAGCAGCGATGTCAGCAACGTCCCGGTCGCGCTGGGCTCGACGCCCGGTTACTTCACGGTGGTTTTCAGTGCGGTCAATGGTTCGGGCACCGTATACAGTCAGGCCCGGAATTGCGTCACCAGCCCGATTGATTTTCTGACGCAGCAGTACCTATCCAATCCGTCGACGCTGGATGTCACCATCACCTGTGTGCGCAGGACCCCGCCCGTCCTGAAATCGGCCGTCACGGATAGCACCGGCACCCACGTCACGCTCACCTTTGATGAGGACGTCTCCACCAGCTCGGTGGGCACAGGTGATTTCGCCGTCAAGGTTAATGGCACACAACAGGTCATCAGTGGGGTCCAGACCAACGCGACTCAGGTTGTTATCGATCTAACGAAGCCAATCGAGGCGGGGGCGACCGTAACGGTGGACTATGTCGGATACGACAGTTCCACCTTGACTGGCCACCTGTACGACAACGCGAACAACTACGAACAGAATTTTTCAGGGCAACCCGTAACAAACGCGTCGACCTATCTCCCTCCCCCGAGCGTCGGCAATCTGAGTGCCACGATTGGTCCGGCTGCGGGCGGCGGTACTGTCGTCATTACGGGAACCAATTTTAATGGCGCCACGGGTGTCAACTTCGGCACTGCCCCGGCGAGCAGTTTTACCGTCAACTCGAACACTCAGATCACGGCAACAGCACCAGCGGGAACCGGTACGGTGCATATCACCGTTACGACGCCGGGCGGCACGAGCGGCACGACCGCAGCCGATCAGTACACCTACGGGTACACGGTTGATCCAAGCGTCAATGGCGGGCTTGGAACGATTGCGCCGTCAGCCCAGCAAGTCGTGTTGGCAGGCCAGACCACGAGCTTCACGTTGACACCCGACGCCAACTACGGCATTTCGGGGATCGGTGGAACATGCGGTGGGCGGCTTACCGACTACCAGACCTATACGACCAATACCGTCACTGCCAATTGCACCGTGATCGCAAGCTTCCAGCCAATCATGAGCAGCGTTACGGGCGCTGTTGAAGGGGGTACTGGTACGGCAACGGTCAGTGGCGGTCCGGGGGCATGCGGCTTTGCCTCCGCTCAGTTTGTCCCCTCAGGTTCGATAGGCAGCACACTGCCCCCGTGGGCGACGCCCGTACAAAGCGGGCTCCAGTTCAGCTCCAATGAGTGCGCCGCGGGTGCGGCAATCACCGTGACCATAACTTATCCGAATCCGCTGCCTGCTGGGGCCGTACTTTACAAATATGGGCCACAAAGGCCCGGAGACGCGTCGACATGGTTCCCCCTGAGGGGGGCGACGCTGAGTGGCGACCGAACGCAATTCACCTACACGATTACTGATAACGCAGCGGGCGATTCCAATCCGGCGGTGGGTTACATCAGTGATCCGGTGTTGCCAGTTACGGTGGTCAATACGCCGGGTGCGTCGATTCCGACGCTTTCGGCGTGGAGCATGTTGATGCTGTCCGGCCTGTTGGTCTTCGGAGCCGCAATAGGAATGCGCGGTAGAGTGTAGACCATCCTGAATCTTGCATTAAGAAGTGGTCCCGGAAAGCTGGACTGAGGGATTTGATGAGTCATTCGGACGAGGTTCGCATCCGATTGTCCAGGAAGATCCATAGAAGGAACGACCAGCAGCCCCAGACGACCTCCTGCGGCGCCGCGCCGCTACGTGGGGCAGTCATCTGACGCGTAGGCTCCAGATCGACCGGACCCGGGTTGATGAGCCGTACCTGCACCACCGCGTCACTTGCAGCTCCCTGGAGCCACGGCCTGTTTCTCCCGCGCTCCGTGGCCCTCAAACGGGGCTTTGCGGCCCTGTTCGGGCCAACGAGCCTCTTCCCGACCCCGGGCCGTCACCTTGATCCGCATCTCATTTTGGTTTCTAAGGCGAAACCGAGTCTTGATCGGGAACTCAAAGGGCTAATCGCCCACGAAATGGCTGGATCCCCTATCCGTAAGATCATGACAAACGGTTCGCGCGACATCGAGTTCAAGGCATTCGAGGTTATCACCGGCCTCTTCGGGCTCGTCTGGTTGCTCAACGCCGCCGTTCAGGCGCGCGCCTGGCTGTTCGCGCCCGACGGCGCGGCAGGCGCCAATCTGCTCAATGCCTTCACCAATGCGGAGGCCAAAGCGCCGGCTTGGCTCCAGCCGGCGCTGACTGGCGCGCTGCATGGCATAGAGGCGGTCGGGCCACGCACGGTCGCCGCCGGCATGGTGGCGATTGCCGTAGTGCTGGGGTTTTCGCTGCTGACCCGGCGCGCAGTCGGTGCCTTCGCAGTGGTCGGCGTGGTCTATTCTCTGGTTTGCTGGGTGCTGCTCGCTGCGCTCGGCTTTCCCTATTCCAATGGGCAGACGGATCCCGGCGTTTTCATCCCCTATGCGATCGCCTTCCTGGTCGTGCTCAGCCTCTATCCGCCGTCTGGTGCGGCGGTGCATCGCAAGCCGTGGCCGAATAATCCGCTGTGGGAAACGTCGCGCCTGTTGTTCGGACTGTTATGGGCGTTCGACGCCGCGCTGAAATGGCTGCCGGCGTTCCTGTTTCATTTCAGCAGTCAGATCACCTCGGTCATTCCCGGCCAGCCGCAGTGGGTCGCCGATTGGCTGCATTTCGTCGCTCAGGTGATCGCAATGGTGGGGCCGGTGCCGGTCGCCGTCATTGTCGCGCTGATCGAGACGGTGATCGCCGTGGGCCTGCTCAGTGGGCGCGGCCTGCGGCTCATCCTGCCGATCGGCATCGCCTACTCGCTGGCGGTTTGGGCGACCGCCGAGGCCTTCGGCGGCCCCTACAGCGCAGCGGGAACCGGCGTGCGCGGCAACGTGATCGGCAACGCGATCATCTATCTCATTCCGTTCTTCTACCTGAGCGCCGAGCTTTACGGGCGAGTGCTCGAAACGCCGGCTGGATAGCTCTCTAGCGGCGTTCCCATCCGGTCATCCCAGAAGGCCCAAAGAAGTTCATGACGCTCAGCAAAACCTGACAGGGCGGCCCGATCGAAACGGGCATTCGGCCTCGATGCCTGCCCGTGACGACGTGGGGGAGTGCGACAAATCGCCGCATGGGCGTGGGCCAAGGGCGTGAATACAATCAAACGGCGTCCCCGTGCCCCGAGAAACCCCTTGAGATTCCGAACCCTGCCCCTCCTCGCCGCCCTGGCCGTCGTTCCCTCCGGTGCGGCGTTGGCCTGCGCCACTTGCGGTTGCTCCCTGTCCACGGACGCCGCCATGGGCTATTCGTCCACCGCGGGGTGGCAGGTGAGCCTGCAATACGACTTCATCGACCAGAACCAGTTGCGCTCGGGGACCGGGACGGTCTCCCCCGGCCGGGTCGCCGCCATCAACGACGCGGGCGGCAACCAGGAGGTGGAGCACGGGACGCTCAACCGCTATTTCACGCTGGGGATCGCCTACGCGCCCGACCCGGACTGGAACTTCAGGTTGCTGGTCCCCTATGTCCACCGCAGCCACACGACCTACGGCGCGGCCGGGAATCCCCTGACGCCGGATGAGCTGAGCGGGGCGACCGTCTCCAGCCTGGGCGACCTCAGGTTCATCACCAGCTACCAGGGCTTCCTGCCCACCCACAACTTCGGTCTCCAACTGGGCGTGAAGCTTCCCACGGGCGATTACGGGGGGCCGGACGCCGCGGGCACGGGCGTGGTCGGGCACCATCCCGTCAGCTTCAGGTCCGGGCCGGGTTCGCGGCAGGCCTCCCCGGACAACCTCCTGGATACCAGTCTGCAGGCGGGTACGGGCAGCACCGATCTCATCTTCGGCGCCTATTATTACCAGGCGGTGAGCCAGGACTTCGATGCCTTCGCCAACGGCCAATTCCAGACGGCCGTGAAGGAGGCATTGGACCAGCCGGGCGCGGACTACCGCCCGGGCAATCAGGTTACGGTGAGTTTCGGCCTGCGCTACGAGGCCCGCCCCGACATCGTCCCTCAGGTGCAGGTCAACATCACCCGGAAGAGTGCCGATCAGGGGGCGCTGGCCGACACCGCCGACACGGCCGGAACCGTCGCATACCTGAGCCCCGGCGTGACGACGGCCGTCGCGAGAAACACCTATTTGTATGGTTTTGTCCAGCTCCCGGTCTACAGAAACCTGGACGGCTACCAGCTGTTTCCCCGCTGGACGGCCACCCTCGGCATGAGCCGCGCCTTCTAGGCGGAGGAGGCAGGCTGGCTTATCAAGTCCTGATGCATCCGTCTGGACACCGGGTCGATCCGTCACCCAGGACCGGGCAAGGGGCCGATGTCCGGGCGGGATCTCCGGGCCGGGTTCGGATGCGGGCCGCCGTCTCCCTATTCTTCGCCGCGGTCTGTGGCCTCGGCACCACGCCGTGCCGCGCCGGCGACCTCAAGGTCGGGGCGCCCGCGCCGCCCCTCGTCCTGCACACCCTGGACGGCCGGAGGCTGTCCACCTCCGCCCTGCACGGCAAGGTCGTCATCCTGGCCTTCTGGGCGACCTGGTGTACCGCCTGCCGAGACGAACTCCCCATGCTTGCGGCCTATGCCCGGCGCCATGCCTCCCAGGGTCTGCAGGTGCTGGGCTTCAGTCTCGACGGCACGGACGACCTGCCCGAGGTCCGCAAGGTCGCGTCTACCCTCGGTTTCCCGGTGGGCCTCATGGACAGCCCCTGGGCCGGCGGGTACGGCCGAATCTGGCGCGTGCCGGTGAACTTCGTGATCGACCGGTCGGGCCGTCTTGCCTACGACGGCTGGGCGGACGACGACCCCGCGTGGACACAGGCGCGCCTCCAGAAGGTTGTAGGTCCCCTCTTGAAACCATCGGTGGCTGGG
>JBJKSP010000440.1:0-6199 GCA_046703865.1 Thiobacillaceae bacterium | reverse complement strand
CCTCTTTCCCAGGCTGCCGGACGCCCTGTATCGGGACATTCCCGCCGGGGTCGGCGAGGAGGGCGAGCTCAAGCTGGGCATCCCGGAACTGGACCGGATCATGCGGGAGGGCGCCGGATGGGCCGTGGGGGAGGGTTACGGCACGGAGGCCGACCTGGACTTCATCGAGGAACAGGGGCGGGTGCCGGGCGCCGATCCGGCCTGCGTCTCCGAAGTGGCCAAGAAACGCCAGCGGGGCGAGATGGGAACCCTGGGCTCGGGCAACCACTATCTGGAGGTCCAGGTGGTGGAGCAGGTCTACGATCAGGCGGCGGCCCAGGCTTTCGGGCTGGAAGAAGGGGGGCTGGTGGTGTCCATACACTGCGGTTCCCGGGGACTGGGGCACCAGATCGGCACCGACTACCTGGTCAGCCTGGCCAAGGCGGCGGGACGTCTGGGCATCCGGTTGCCCGACCGCGAGCTGGCCTGCGCCCCCATCAAGTCCCCCGAGGGCAGGCAGTATCTGGGCGCCATGAACGCCGCCATCAACGTGGCCCTGGCCAACCGCCAGATCCTCACCCACCTGGTCCGGGGGGCCTTCGCCCACGTCTTTCCGGGCAGCCGGCTCACCACCCTGTACGACGTCTCCCACAACACCTGCAAGACCGAGAAACACCGCGTGGAAGGGCGGGAACGGCTGCTGTACGTCCACCGCAAGGGTGCCACCCGGGCCTTCGGGCCGGGCCATCCGGGCCTGCCGGCGGAGTACCGCGCCGCGGGCCAGCCGGTGATCATCGGCGGCAGCATGGGCACGGGCTCCTGGGTGCTGGCGGGTACGGCCGAAAGCGAGGCCAAGGCCTGGTCCTCGGCCAGCCACGGCGCCGGCCGGGCCATGAGCCGCAACGCGGCGCTGAAGCGCTGGCACGGACGCCAGCTCATCGACGAGCTCAGGGATCGGGGCATCCTGATCCGCACCCGGTCCATGCGGGGCGTGGCGGAGGAGGCACCGGGGGCCTACAAGGACGTGGACCTGGTGGCCGAGGCCACGGAACGGGCAGGCCTGGCCCGGCGCGTGGCCTGCCTGAGGCCCAAGGTTTGCATCAAGGGGTGATCGCGAGGGCGATTCATGAAGCCGCGGCGGTCTCTGCCCATCACCCCGACTGCCTTGCGGCTCGCCCGCGGCGCGGTCAGGCGTCTGCTGAGGGCCGCAATCGGCGTCTGTCTAACCGGCGATCTGGGCGGCATGGCGGGGGTTGACGCGTTGCCGGCATGGGATTCGATGCGCCATTTCGGCAGCCGGGTCGTCTGATGGGGGTGGCCTGGCTGCTGCTGGTTGCGGCGCTGCTCCTGCTGCCGGCCGTGCGGCCGGCACTGGCACAGGGCGACTCGACCCTCCAGGTGGGGGTTCGTGGGGACACGGCCCCGCAGGCCCCTGCCGGTTACCGGGTGGAACTGGACGCCCCGAAGGGTTTGCGACCCCTCCTGACGGAGAACCTGGACCTCTACCGCTGGCGCAGCGACCCCAAGGTCGGGGAGGCCCAATTGCGCTTCCTGGTGAACGATGCGCCGGCACAGGTGCGCGAGCTGATCTAGACCGATGGCAATTACACTCCACACGAAGCGGCCGAGCTCAAGCGGGAGGACGGTGGACAGTTGGTGCAGTTGCGCGTGCAACCGGGCGAGCCGGTCAGGGTATCGGGCCTGAACCTGCGTCTGGAGGGCTCGCTGGCGGCCGGACCTGCAGACGATAAATTTCTGGCGCGCCTGCGCCGGGACTGGTCGCTGAAACCGGGCCAGCGCTTCCGCCACGCCGATTGGGAAGCAGCCAAGCGCAACGCCCTGCTGGCCCTGCTCAGCGGCGCCTATCCCGCGGCCCGCATCGCAGAGAGCCAGGCCCGAGTGGACGTCCGTACCCACGAGGTGCAACTGGATCTGGTTCTGGACAGCGGGCCGGCCTTCAGCTTCGGTGAGTTGGATGTGACCGGCTTGAAACGCTATCCGCTCACGATCATCCAGCGCCTCAATCCCATCCGGCCCGGAGATGCCTATTCCGAGTCCAAGCTGCTGGACCTGCAAACCCGTCTTCGGAACAGTCCCTATTTCTCCAGCGTCAGCGTGCAGGCAAACACCGATCCGGCTCGGCCCAAGCGTGTCCCCGTGCAGGTCACGGTCAAGGAGCGGCCGTCGGAGAAGCTCGGTTTCGGCCTGGGGGCCAGCACCGATGCCGGACCCCGAGGCAGCATACAGTACAGCGACCTGAACCTGCTCGACCGGGCCTGGCACCTGTCCGCCAACCTCACGGTGGACGTCACGCGCCAGACCCTGGGTGTGGACCTGGCGCCACCCCTGACGCCTCGGGGATACCGGGACAGCCTTCACGCCCAGGTGGAGCGCACGGACATCGAGGATCAGGTGACTCGGAGCCAGACCCTGGGCGTCAAACGGACCCGGGTCCGGAAAGCCGTCGAGACGGTGGCCTCGGTGGACTTCACCAACCAGCGCCAGGAGGTGGCGGGTAGTGTCGCAGACACCAACCAGGCCCTGGTCGCCGGCTATACCTGGACCTGGCGCAGGGTGGACGATCTCATCTACCCGACCCGGGGCTACCTCCTGAGCCTGCAGGCGGCGGGCGCGGCCCGGGCACTGCTTTCGGACCAGGACTTCCTGCGCGGCTACGGCCGCGCGGCCTGGTTTCACCCTTTGGGGGAGAGGGATGGGGTGATCCTGCGCGGGGAGACGGGGGCCGTGCTGTCGAGGAGCCGCCAGGGCATTCCCAGCGACTACCTGTTCCGCACCGGCGGCGACCAGACGGTGCGGGGCTACGCCTACCAAAGCCTGGGGGTGCGCGAGGGGGATGCCATCGTGGGTGGGCGATACCTGGTGGTGGCCAGCGCCGAATACGTGCATTGGTTCAAGCCCAAATGGGGCGGGGCCGTGTTCATGGATGCCGGCGACGCCGCCGATGAACCGGGCGCGCTCTCCCTCTACAAGGGCTATGGCCTGGGCGTCCGGTGGAAGAGCCCTGTTGGCCCCCTGAACCTTGACCTGGCCCGGGGCGTGGATGGGGGCGGGCTGCGGGTTCATTTCTCGGCCAGCCTGGTGTTCTGAGCAGCCATGCACTGTCGCGTCCGGGTTCCATCATTCCATCGGGAGGGACGTGTACACCGGGTTCCGCAACCTGACTTCCCCCTGGGGCGGACCGATGCTCCCGACCACCGCCATACCGTCGCAAGGGTCCTCCGTTGAAGGTGTCGCCCCTGGCACGGGTCCTCGGTTACGTCCTGTTGGGCTTGGTCCTGCTGTTGGTCGGCCCGGTCTGGCTGGTGAGCACCCAAGTCGGTCTGGAATGGGCATCCAGAGGGATCGAGGCGGCCAGCGCCGGCCGGGTCAGCATCGGCGACCCCCGCGGTTCCCTGCTGGGACCCCTGCGCATCGGTAGCCTGACGGTGCGGACGGACACCCGGCGCATCCTTGTCCGGGACCTGGACCTGGATTGGCAGCCTGCCGGGCTGTGGCAGCGCCGCCTGGAGGTCACGCGACTGCAGGCGGATGAACTTGCCATCACACAACTCCGTCCCGACACCGCATCCCCCGATCTGCCGAAATCCCTGGCGTTGCCCGTCTCCCTGTACCTGCACCGGGTGCGGGTGGAACGCCTGACCCTGAGCCGGGAGGGGAAGGAGGTCAGCCTCTCCGGCCTGCGGCTGTCCCTGGTCAAACCGGCCGGGCGCTACCGGCTGGATCTGCAGTCCCTGGACACCCCCTGGGGCCGGATCCAGGGTCATGCAAACTTGGCCGACCAGCGGCCCTTCGAATTGGAGGCGGCGGCCGAACTGGACCGCCCGGGCCGCTTCCGGGCCACGGCCACGGCAGGCGGAGACCTCACCCGCATCCGGCTTCGGGTCGAGGCCAGCCGGCCCGCGAACCTGTCGGCTCGGGCGGTGCTCACGCCGTTCTCGCCGTCTGCCCTGGAATCGGCCCAGGTACAGGCGAGCGGCGTGGACCCCCGGCACTGGGACCCTGCCTGGCCCCGCGCCCAGATCGACGCCTGGGCCGATCTCAGGCGGGCCGGCGGCCGGCGCCTGGCGGGAAGTCTGAGGGTGGAGAACGGCCTGCCCGGCCCTCTGGACCGGGAGCACCTGCCCCTCGTCCATCTGTCCGGTCGCCTCGATGGGACGCCCGAAGACCTCACCGTGACCGATCTGGTATTGGACCTGGGCCGGGGCGGACGCCTGGACGGCCAGGGGAGTTGGCGTGCAAACCGGTTCCAGGTCGAACTGAAGACCGCAGACCTGGATCCCCGGGCGCTTCATTCCGCCCTGCACCCTCTGCGCCTGGCCGGCAGCCTCAGTTTGACCGGAGATGCCGCGTCCCAGCGCCTCCAGGCGCGGCTGGCGCACGGGCGTTATGACCTGGCCCTGGATGCCAGCCGTCGCGGGGACGAGTTGTCCGTCGCTACGGCCCGCCTGGCCGCGGGCGGTGGTCGCCTGGAGGCCAGCGGCCGGTTCGGGCTGAACTCGCCCCACGACTTCAAGCTCACGGGTCGGCTGGTGAGCTTCGACCCGGCCCGATTCGGCGCCTTCCCCGAGGCGGACCTGAATGTCCGCCTACGGGCCGATGGACGCTTGGGACCCAGGCCTTTGGGCCGCTTGGAATTTGTAATGGGACCCAGCAGCTTCCGCAAGCAGCCCCTAACCGGCGGCGGTCGGCTCACCCTGACCCCGGAGCGTTTGGCCGACAGCGACCTCAGGCTGGCCTTGGCAGGCAACCGGATCACGGTCCACGGCGCCATCGGGCGTCCCGGCGACCGACTGGCATGGAAGGTGGAGGCGGACCGCCTGGCCCTTCTCGACCCACGTTTGGCCGGTAGCCTGAGCGCCCGGGGGACGCTGTCGGGCAGTCCGGGCGCGCCCGTCGGCCGCTTCCGGACCAGCGTACGGAACCTGGCATGGGGTCGAGCGTTTCGGCTGCAAAGGCTCGAGGCCAGCGGTCGTCTGGAAGCCGGCACGGACGGTCCACTGGCATTGACGGCGGACCTCAAGGGCCTGCACGGCAGAGGTCTGACACTGGACCAGGCCCGCTTCCACGGCCGGGGTACCCGATCCCACCATCGCCTGGAGGCCACCCTGCAAGGCGGGGACCTGGATGCCAGGGTGGTGCTGGCGGGGGGCTGGAGCGACCGCCAGGGCTGGAAAGGGGAGATCGAGGCGCTGGAGAACCGGGGGCGCGACGCCCTGCGGCTCCGTGCCCCGGCCCGGCTGGAACTGGCCCGCGACAGGGTGGTATTGGCGGATGCGACCCTGGACTACGGCAAGGCCCGCATCATGCTCCAGGCCCTGGACTGGCAGCCTGGACGCGTGTCCAGCCGGGGTGACTTCGCCCATCTGCGCCCGATCCGTCTGGCGGACCGGCTGGGTCTGGCCGGGGGTTGGGGCGGGGACCTGGAGCTGGGCGGCAAATGGGACTTCAAGGCGGATGCGGCGGTGGACGGCACAATCTCCCTGTGGCGGGAGGCCGGGGACCTGGGAGCGCCCACCGAACCCGCCACTGATCTGGGTCTGGAGGGCCTGAACCTGGATTTGTCCGCGGCGGACGACCGCCTGCAGGGACGGCTCAGCGCAAAGGGCAAGACCCTGGGCACCGTCACGGCCCGGGTCGCCAGCCGTCTGACGAAACGGACCGGGGCTTGGGGCCTGGCAGGCGATACACCCGTCTCGGGCGAAGCGGCGTTTCGGCTGCCCACGCTGGCCTGGCTGGGGCCGTTGCTGGATCTGCACGGCCGCCTGTCCCTGGAAGGGGCGGCCTCGGCCAAGCTGGACCTGGGCGGTACAGTGGCGAACCCACAACTGGTCGGTGAGCTGGCCGGAGAAAAGCTGGGACTGTCCTGGCCCGAGGCCGGGATTCAGTTCCGGGATGGCAGCCTGCTGGCCAGCCTGGAAGGCGACAGCCTGCGGCTGCGCCGCTTCGTCGTCAAAGGCGGCAAGGGCAGCCTCAGTGCCACCGGCACCGCAGCCTGGCGCCGCAACGAGCCGGTGCTGGACTTGACGCTGAGCGCCGATGGGCTGGAGGCCCTGACCTGCCCGGATCGTCACCTGGTGCTGAGCGGTACCGGGCGGGTAGTGGCCACGGGACGCCAGGTCCGCCTGCAGGGCCGGTTGAAGGCCGACCGAGCCCACCACTTCTTGACCACTAAGTCCGCCCCACCCCGCAGGGAGGACGT
>JBJKSP010000439.1:0-4202 GCA_046703865.1 Thiobacillaceae bacterium | reverse complement strand
CGATGGGCACCATGGCGTCGATGGACTTCAAGCCGGTCTGCAGGGGCTGGGACACGGACTGCCGTGCGATCACGCCGGGGGCGATCTTCTCGATGGGGGAGGTTTCGGTACAGTTCACCGGCCCCTTGCCGTCGATGGGCCGGCCCAGGGCATCCACGACGCGGCCCACCAGGGCCTCGCCCACCGGCACCTCCAGGATGCGCCCGGTGCACTTGACCGTATCGCCCTCCGAGATGTGTTCGTAATCGCCCAGGACCACGCCGCCGACGGAGTCGCGCTCCAGGTTCAGGGCCATGCCGAAGGTGTTGCCCGGGAATTCCAGCATTTCGCCCTGCATGACCTCGGCCAGGCCGTGCACGCGCACGATGCCGTCTGTGACCGACACCACCGTTCCCTGGGTGCGTAGCTCCGAGCTGGACTCCAGATTCTGGATCTTGCTCTTGATCAGCTCGCTGATTTCGGACGGGTTGAGTTGCATATCGACTCCAGGATTCCTTTGATCAAGCTTTCAGGCTGACGGCCATTTCCGCCAGCTTGCCGCGCACCGACGCATCCATCACTTCGTCGCCCACTGCGATCACCACGCCGCCGATGAGTCCCGGGTCCACCGATTGGGTGGCCACCACCTTGCGGTCAAATTTTTTTTCCAGCCTGTCCACCAAGCCCTTGAGCTGGCGCTCGGTCAATTCAAATGCGGTGGTGACACGGGCCTCCAGCACGCCCTCCTGGGCGGCCTTCATCTCTTCGAACAGTCCCACGATCTGGGGCAGCAGGGTGAGGCGCTTGTTCTCCGCCAGCAGATGCACCAGGTTGGCGCCAACCTGGTCCAGCCTGTCCCCGCAGACAGCCAGGATCACTTCCGTCAGCTGGCCGACCGTGACCGCAGGACTGGCGGCGAGATCGGCAATCTGCGGGTCGGCGACCACGCCGGCGAGCAGTCCCAGCATCTCCGACCAAACGCTCCAGTTTCCGCCCTCGGCGGCCAGTCCGGCGACGGCCTCGGCATAAGGACGGGCGATGGTGGTCAGTTCGGCCATGTCAGAGCTCGTTCTTCACGGCCTCGAGCAGGTCGGCGTGGGCCTTGGCGTTCACCTCGCGGCGCAGGACCTTCTCGGCGCCCGCCACCACCAGTTGGGCGACTTGTTCGCGCAACTGCTCGCGCGCCCGGAAGATCTCCTGTTCGATCTCGGCCCGGGCAGCGGCCAGTTGCCGATCGCCCTCGACCCTGGCCGTCTCCTTGGCCTCCTCGACGATCTCGTTGGCCCGTTTCTCTGCCTGGGCGATGACCTCCACCGATTTCAGCTTGGCTTCGTGCAGCGTATCGCTGGCACGCTTGGCGGCCAGTTCCAGCTCATGCTTGCCGCGGTCGGCCGCGGCCAGACCGTCGGCGATCTGCTTGCGGCGCCCCTCCAGGGCATTGACGATGGGCGGCCAGATGAACCGCATGCAGAACCATACGAAGATGGCGAAGGTGATCGACTCCCCGATCAGGGTGGCGTTGATGTTCATACCCGGACCTCTTTCGGGTTGACGGTTGCGTACGACCTCAAGCGGCGACCGCGAAGAGGACGTACATGGCCAGACCGACGGCGATCATCGGCACGGCGTCCACCAGGCCCATGACGATGAAGAACTGGGTACGCAGCATGGGGATGAGTTCGGGCTGGCGCGCCGCGCCTTCCAGAAAGCGGCCCCCGAGGATGCCGATGCCCACCGAGGCACCCAGCGCTCCAAAGCCCATCATGATCGCGCCGGCGATATAGAGCAGAGCGTGTTCCATTGTTGAATCTCCTTGGATGAATGACGTGAACTGAGAAACCGGACTTTTAATGATGTTCCTGATGGGCCATGTCCAGGTAGACGATGGTCAGGATCATGAAGATGAAGGCCTGCAGGGTGATGATCAGGACGTGGAAGACCGACCAGACCCACTGCAGCACGCCGCCCGTGAACACAAGGATCATGCCCTGGGAAAAGAGCAGGGCGATCAGGATGAAGACCATCTCCCCGGCGAACATGTTGCCGAACAGCCGCAGGGAAAGGGAGACGGGTTTGGACAGGAGGTTGACGCCTTCCAGGATGAAGTTGGCAGGCAGGCCCCACTTGCCGAAGGGCTGCAAGGTCAATTCCCCGAGGAAGCCTCCGGGACCCTTTATCTTGATGCTGTAGAACAGCACCAGAATGAACACGCCGATGGACAAGCCGAAGGTGACGTTGGGATCGGTGGTGGGACACACCCTCAAAAAGGGCACTCCCACCAGACCGGCCACCCTGGGGAGCCAGTCGACGGGAATCAGGTCCATCAGGTTCATCAGGAAGACCCAGATGAAGATGGTCAGGGACAAAGGGGCGATCATTGCGTTGCGGCCGGTGAAGGAACCCCGCACGGAGTTGTCCACGAACTCCACCATGACCTCCACGAAGTTCTGCATCCCGCCCGGGACCCCGGTGGTCGCCTGCTTGGCCACGCGTGAGAAAAGGAGGATGAACAGCAGACCCAGCAGGATGGCGATGCCGATGGAATCCAGATTCACCGCCCAGAAGCCCATGGCCTTGACCTGTTCCGGAGTGTGGGCAATACCCCACGTCCCATCAGGCAGATGACCGAAGGTCAGGTTCTGCATGTGGTGCTTGATGTACTCGGTCGAGGTGTGCGCTTCCGCCGACATTTACGGTGAGCCCCCATTACTTCCGGACTGCCGCCGCGATCACCCATGCGAGCAGCCCGACCACGAAACAAGCCAGCATCGGCAACGCCGCGAGCCTCAGTCCCCCCAGCCCCAACGCCAACCAGATGCCAACAACAAAAAACCGCTCCAGGCTGGAACGGTAAAACGATCTCAAATGCCGTTTGGCATCACTGTGATAATCCTTTTCACCGCGCTTCAGACGCCACAGCAACAGGCCCGAATTGGCCATGGCCGCGGCACCCCCATAAAGCGCAGCCGCCCCAGCCGGCGTGCCCTCCCACGCAAAAGCGACCAGCACCGCCAACGCGACTGCCAGCCCCTGAACGGCCACATCTAAAAACATTAGACGATGATGATATATAAATTAGGCAGCCTAATGCAACCATCAAATCAGTTGATGGTTGCATTGGCGTGGTCTCTCGACGGCCCGATCGACCCGTTACCAAACGGACCGGACACGGTCCACTTGGAGGCTGCGATCCGCATCAGGAACGGAACCTCTCCAAGAGACTGTCCAGCTGTTCAAGATCAGAAAATTCTATGGTGATCCTCCCTGTGCCTTTGCGATTGGCGGCAATGCGCACCCGGCTGCCCAGATGCTCCGAAAGCTCCTCTTCCAGGCGCAGCACATCCCTGTCCTTCTTGGGCTGGGCGGCCGGCCTGGGATTGAGCATCCGGGTCACCATCCGTTCGGTCTCGCGCACGGAGAGGCCCCTCCTGACCACCTCCTGGGCGGCATCCGTCTGACGCGCGGCGGAAAGGGGCAACAGGGCTCGGGCGTGGCCCATATCAAGGTCGCCGTTCATCAGCAGACCCTGGATGGGCTTGGACAGATTCAGCAGTCGCAGCAGGTTGGTGACGGCCACCCGGGACCGGCCCACCGATTCGGCCACCGTCTGGTGGGTCATGCCGAATTCCTGGATCAGGCGGTGAAGTCCCTGGGCCTCTTCGAGGGGATTGAGGTTTTCTCGCTGGATGTTCTCGATCAGGGCCATCTTCAGGGCCACATCGTCGGGAACGTCCCGCACCAGTGCCGGTACTTCCTTGAGCCCGGCGAGCGCGCTTGCGCGCCAGCGCCGTTCCCCCGCGATGATCTCATAGCGCCCGCCGGGGATGGCCCGGGCCAGGATGGGCTGCATGAGCCCCTGGGACCTGATGGACTCGGCCAATTCCGCCAAGGTCGCCTCGTCCATGCGAGTTCGGGGCTGATAACGTCCTGGCGTCAGGGTTTCCAGAGGCAATGTGAGCAAGTGCTCACCCTCCTTGGTTTCCCCGCTGGACAAGAGTGCATCCAGGCCGCGTCCGAGACCTTTAGGCTTGGCCATCACGCCTCCCTTCCTGTCTGGTGAGGATTTCCTCGGCGAGTTTCAGATAGGCCCGGGCACCCTTGGAGGCGCGATCATAGGCCAGGGCCGACAGTCCGTGGCTGGGCGCCTCGGCCAGGCGCACGTTGCGCGGGATCACGGTATCGTAGACCTTGTCCCCGAAATGCCGCTTGAGCTGGTCTGACAC
>JBJKSP010000438.1:0-2925 GCA_046703865.1 Thiobacillaceae bacterium | reverse complement strand
ATCCAGGGATAGCAGGCCATGTCGGCGATGGAATACGCCCCTGCGATGAAGTCGCGACCGGCAAGGCGCCGATTCAGGACCGCATAGAGCCGCGCGGTCTCCTTGACGTAGCGGTCGATGGCGTAGGGGACGGGCTCGGGCGCATATTGGGTGAAGTGGTGGTTCTGGCCGGCCATGGGCCCCAGCCCGCCCATCTGCCAGAACAGCCACTCCAGGACTTCATAACGCCCCCGCATGTCGGCGGGAAGGAAGCGGCCCGTCTTCTCCGCCAGATAGAGCAGGATGGCGCCGGACTCGAACACCGGCACCGGCTCGCCGCCGTCGGCCGGGGCCTGGTCGACCATGGCCGGGATCTTGTTGTTGGGCGAGATGCGCAGGTAGTCCTCGGCGAATTGTTCGCCCTTGCCGATGTTCACCGGAATGATGCGGTAGGGCAGACCGCTCTCCTCCAGAAACAGGGTGATCTTGTGGCCGTTGGGTGTGGTCCAGTAATACAGGTCTATCATCCGTCGCTCCATATGCTCTGTTGAACCAAAGATATTGCCCTTTAGACCAACGCAGGTCCGGTGATACTCCGCAAGGCCGGCGCGGGGCGCAGGAAGGACACGATGCGGAAGGGAAGTCTTGGCCGGTTTACTGTACGCTGACCGGCCGCGGCCGGCGAAGTTTCCCCTGTCGACGATAGGAAATCCGATCCGTCCACGCGGGATCGAGTCCCCACCGGAAGACCCGCCAGAAAGGGCAGCGGCAGAAGACCAACCACCTGAGGAAGGAGACCGACTTGAACGACACACCGATGGATCGCAACGCCTTGCTTTCGATGCTGGAGACCATGCAGTTGATCCGCAACTACGAAGAAAAGGCCATCGCCATGCAGGCCGCGGGCCAGGCCGCCGGCACCTGCACCTCCGTGGGCCAGGAGGCCTCCGCCGTGGGCGTGGGGAGCGCGCTGGGCAGGGACGACCTGTTCCTCACCAACCACCGCTGCGCCGGACACCTGCTGGCGCGGGGCGCCGACCCGGCACGCATGTATGCCGAGGTGCTGGGCAAGGCCACCGGCTACTGCAAGGGCAGGAGCGGCTCCCTGCACATCTCCGTAAAGGACCTGGGGGTGGTGCTCACCTCCACCATCGTCGGCGCGGAGCTGTCCCTGGCCGCCGGCGTGGGCCTGGCCACCACGATGCAGGAGCGCGACAGCGTGGTGGCGTGCTTCTTCGGCGACGGCGCCGCCTGCGAGGGCGCCTTCCACGAGTCCCTCAACCTGGCCGTGGTGTGGAATCTGCCCATCCTCTACGTGTGCGAGAACAACCAGTGGCAGGCCTACGTCCAGCGCCGGGAGACCATGCCCGTGGACCATATCGGCACCTGGGCCGCCTGCCATGGCCTGGAAACGGCGACCGTGGACGGCAACGACGTGGAGGCGGTCCACCGCGCGGCAAGGAAGGGCATCGCGCATATCAAGGCCACGGGTCGGCCGTATTTCCTGGAGACCTACACCTACCGACTGCGCGGCCATTACGAGCCGGACGACCAGGGTTACGTGGACAAGGATGAACTGGCCGCATGGCGCGCCAAGGATCCCATCGACCGCCTGAACGCGAAGCTGGACCTCGGTGCCGCCGAAGCGGAAGCCCTGCGCAAGCGTGCGGCGGTACGATTAGCGGCGGCGTGGACGCTGGCCGCCGCCGCGCCCTATCCGGACTTCTCCGAGCTGACCAGCGACGTTTACGCGTAAGGAGCGACAGACCATGCAGACCCTAACCGTCAGTGACGCCATCGGCCAGGCCTTGGCCGAAGAGATGCGCCGCGACCCCAACGTGATGATGTTCGGCGAAGGGGTGGCCACCAAGCGCGCGAACCTGCTGGATGAATTCGGCGCGAAACGCATACGCAACGCACCGCTGGCCGAAGGGATCATCGCCGGCGCGGCGGTGGGTGCCTCGGCCATGGGCATGCGGCCGGTGGTGGACCTGCTGTTCGCGCCCTTCATGACCCTCGCCATGGACGAGATCGTCAACAGCGCGGGGAAGCTGCGCTACATGTCCGGCGGACAGTTCCACTTCCCGCTGGTGGCCATGGCCATGACGGGTACCGGCTGGACCGTGGGCGCCCAGCACAACCACAACCTGGAGGCCTGGTTCGTGCACAGCCCGGGCCTCAAGGTTGTCATGCCCTCCACCGCCGCCGACTACAAGGGCCTGCTCAAGTCGGCCATCCGCGACGACAATCCGGTGCTGTTCTTCGTGGACATGCCGCTCACCTACGAGCCCGGCGAGGTGCCCGAAGGCGAACACATCGTCCCGCTGGGCCAGGCGGCCCTTCGCCGGGAAGGCGGCGACGTGACGCTGATCTCCTACGGCAAGACCGCGCTTGCCTGCACCGCTGCGGCGACGCAACTTGCAGAGAAGGGCATCGCCGCCGAGGTGCTGGACCTGCGCTCCCTCAAGCCCCTGGACGAGGAAGCCATCCTCGCCTCCGTCCGCAAGACCGGGCGCGTGCTGGTGGTCCACGAGGCCAACCGCATGTGCGGCGTGGGTGCGGAAGTGGCGGCCATCGTGGCGGAAAAGGCCTTCGATGCCCTGCGCGCGCCCGTGCAGCGGCTCACGAGCCCGGACACACCGGCGCCGTCCAGCTATCCCCTGGAACTGGCCTTCACGCCCCAGCCGGACCCCATCGCTGCCACGGCCGCGGCACTGGTCGGCTGGACCGGCAGTTAGGCGCGTTCCCCTCCGGCCCCACCCATGTCAGCGGGGCTGGCCGACGGGCATCGGACGACCGTGGGGTGCGGTCCGATGCCCGTCGGCCGCTGAAAACCGGGGCGAGTGCTGCGAGATCGGCATACACCCATACCCGTCCCTGCCTGGAACCCCTCCACCCACCCGTCGAATTGCATCATCAGTCGACGATATTTTTACACGTTTCCAT
>JBJKSP010000437.1:0-3944 GCA_046703865.1 Thiobacillaceae bacterium | reverse complement strand
GCAATGCGGGCACTGGGGTGGGTGAGCTGGTGCCGGGGCAGTGTTCGCAGTGCGAACACCCCGGGCGGCGAACCCGGGGGCGAGGGCGCTCGAGATCGGATTCAGACGCCGGCCCCGGCAATGAGACGGACCCAGTCACCGGCAAGCGAACCGGCGCCGGCGCCCACATTCAAGACAGTGCGCGTGTCCCCGAGCTCTGCGCGAATGCGGCGTGCGATTCTGGGATCGGGTCGTCGCTGGGCAGCATAGCCGCGTCCGATGAGGTCGTAATGCTCAGTCATTTTGCTTCAGCACAGCCCAACGTATTCGTGCAGTGGCACTCTCGCCGTGTGCGGTGCATCTATTGGAAGCGGAAACTCGGGCATGCCCCGGCTCCGCTCTCCTGCGGGTGTCGGATGTGGCGCAGGGATCATCAACACTGTCTGAAGATCGTGGGGAAGGCCCACACGCTGGAGATGCCGTTCTCGCTGCGCCGCCGCGAGTGTCTTCCTGTTGGTGGCGACGGGTTGGTGGGCTCGCGGGGTCAAGATCTCGCTCAAGGATGTTCGGAACGCCACTTGCGCAGCGCGGCCAGCGTGTTTGCAACGTGCTTGTCCGGGTTGAGGCTGCTGTAGACGTAGAGAATCTTGCCGTTCGGTGCGTTGACGTAGGACGTGCGGCTGGCATAGGGCGAAATGAAGAATAGGACCGCGTCATAGGCCTTCATGATGCGCCCGTCAGTATCCGCCGCCACGGCGAACTTGCTGCGGCACTCGCTCACGGAAAAGCGCTTCAAGGTGTCGATCGGGTCATGCGAGACGCCGATGACCGAGGCCCCCAGCGCCTTGTATTGGTCGATCGCCTGGGCGAAGTCATGGGCCTCGATGGTGCAGCCGGGGGTGAAGGCCGCCGGGTAGAAGTACAGCACCACCGGACCGCGCTTCAAGGCGTCGTGCAGGGTGTAGGTGAACTCCTTGCCCGCCAGGGTGGCCTGGGCGGTGAAGTCCGGCGCCGCGGCCCCGACGTGGAGTGCCGCATATGCGTGCAGGCTGAATAGGACCGGTAACACAGCGAGCTGTTTTCTGATGTCCATCACGCCTCCTGGTCAAGGTGGGCCCAGCACCGTTTCGACGGCGCAAGAGCGCAGCAGTTCGTCGCTCGGGGCGTCACGCATCCGTTTGGGCGCTCATTCCGTCCAGGACTGCTCTGCCTGGGGTGAGGCCTTCTCGTCTGCCCAAGGTGCATCCCCATCCCCGCGGCACAGACCGGTGGCCCTGATCCCCAGCAGCCGAAGCTTGCGTGTCAGGGGGACACGCTTGAGGCACTGCCTGGCGGCCCGGCGCGTGGCCTCGGCACTGTCAATCGGCGTGGGCACGGTGATTTCCCGCAGGACCGTCTGGAAATCATCGAAGCGCAGTTTGACGCCGATCGTACGGGCACGGTAGCCCTTGCGCCTGAGGTCCTCCGTCACCTGGGCGCAAAGGGCCGTGAACAGGGTGGACAGGGCGGCGCGATCGTCGCGTGGGTGCAGGTCCCTCTCGAAGGTGGTCTCCCGGCTGATCGACTTGGGCTCCGAGCTGGTGACGACGGGACGATCGTCCAGGCCGTGGGCGACCCGGTGGAGCCATTGCCCGTAGCCGCGCCCAAATTGCGCCTGCAGCTCCAAGGCGTTCGCCTTCGCGAGCTCCCCGATGGTCTCGATGCCCAGCGCACGAAGGCGCTGCGTGGCCTTGGGGCCGATGCCGTTGACCTTGCTCACCGGCAGGGGCCAGATGCGTACCGGGAGGTCGGGCAGGTCAAGCAGGGTCAGGCCATCGGGCTTGTCCAGGTCCGAGCCGATCTTTGCCAGCAGCTTGTTGGGGGCGATGCCGATGGAGCTGGACAGCCCGGTGGCATCCGCGACGGCCCGCTTGATGCGTTGGGCCAGGCGCAGGCTATCGTCTTCCAGCTCTGTGAGATCGACATAGATTTCGTCGATGCCGCGGTCCTCGATCCTGGGGGCGATGCTCGCCACGGCGGCCTTGAAACGCCGGGAGTAATGCCGGTAGGCGTCGAAATCCACCGGCAGCAGCAGCGCATCGGGGGCGAGTCGGGCGGCCTTCATGAGGCCCATGCCAGAGAACACCCCCAGGGCTCGGGCTTCATACGTGGCGGTGGTGATCACACCTCGGCCCCGGTAATCCCGCAGCCGGGCAAACCGCCGGAGGCCATTCTCATCGACGACGGGCTGAGCCACGCGCCGACCGCCAATCACCACCGGTTGCCCCCGAAGCTCGGGATAGCGCAGCAGTTCCACGGACGCGTAGAACGCGTCCATATCCAGGTGGGCAATGCGACGGGAAACGGCGTCCATGGACCGCAAGCGTAGCGAGGTTAATGAGGATTCTGGACGAGAAACGCCGCAGCTGGCTATCCGGGCGAACCGCATTGGGTTTCGGCCCAGCTTCCAGGCGTTGGCCACCATGGCGGGTCTGGTAGGCCAAAATTTGGCGACCTGCTCGCACGGTTGACATTCGCTCACCTCGTATAAGGGCCCCATAGTGGCCGCTTCGCCCAGTACAGCACGATCCCCGTCATCGCCCGGCGCTTCGGCGTGCCGGAGGGGATGATCCATGCGCAGGACCAGCCCCGGTACAAAGTCGCCCCTTCCGCCCAGGTCTTGGCGGTCCGAATCACTGCTGAGGGAGACCGGGAACTGGTGCGGCTCAGATGGGGCCTGGTGCCGCACTGGCCGGTGGAACCGAAGACCAGCTACAGCACCATCAACGCCCGGGCCGGGACGGTGGACACCAAGCCATGGTTCCGTTCTGCCTTTAAGCACCGACGCTGCCTGATCCAGGCGGATGGGTGGTTGAGTGGCAAACGAGCCCGGACCAGAAACAGAAGCAGCCTAGGTTCTTCAAGGCCCAGGACGGGCAGCCGCTGGGTCTGGCGGGCCTGTGGGAGCGCTGGGAACACGGGGCTCAGGTCCTGGAGGCGTGCAGCATCATCGTGTGCAGGGCCAACGCCCTCGCCAGGCCAATCCATGACCGGATGCCCGTGATTCTGGCCCCGGAGATATGGGCGATGTGGTTGAGCCCAGAAGCTCCTGCCTCTGAGCTCAAGGGCCTGCTCTTGCCCAGCCTGTTGATTCCGGAGTAAGTCTGATCAGGGATTCCGGTTGAATTCTGACCAGGGAAGGAAGCCGCCCTGATGCAGGGCAGGTGTGGATAAGTCTATCGATTTCCTGGTTTTCAGGGGACGTTGTCAGGCGATTCCCGTTGGCTGATCTCCCTTGCATTGATCCCGGACTTAGTGGTGGCGCTATTGTGGCGGAAGCGGTAGGACTCAGTGCCGGTTTCCACGATGTGGCAGGGATGGGTCAGGCGGTCCAGCAGGGCCAGGGTCAGGACCAGCAGGGAGAGGAGCACGGCCGGGACTATGCGGTCGGCCCGGGACGGTGGCGCCTGGCGATACGCCGGGCATCGAAGCCGTAGATTCCGTCGGGGCGGGTGTGGTTATGCGCCGGGAGGGAGATGGGGATCTGCATGGAAGGTCCTCGCTCAATCAAAGGGCATCGCATTGTCGGCACCCATGCCGGCTGAGTCCTTGACCAACGTCAGGGCAGTAAGAGCCTGCTGATGCCTCTGCCGGGATGCGCCCGGGCGCGAAATGTGGAAGGGAGGGCACCGGCAGCGAGGGCAGGAGCGCCGTAGGGCGCAGCCGGAAATGCCGCCGTGGGGCCTCCCGTTCAGGCCGACAAAAAACGGCTTCAGCGAGTGACCATTCCGAACGACCTTTGTAAGGATCGCCCCACGCGACGTACTCGGGTTCAGGCGATGGCCTCCATCGTCTCATTTCGTTCCAGCCATTCGCCTTCCAGGCTTTCCGGCTCGCGGGCGATGTCGGCCAGTGCCCGGTGCAGTTCCATCATCTCTGGCTTGCGGGCCTCGGCGTAGATGCCGGGGCCCGAGAGCAGGGCGTCG
>JBJKSP010000436.1:0-3092 GCA_046703865.1 Thiobacillaceae bacterium | reverse complement strand
CCTGCAGGACATCCGGATGTTCCATCAGAACCTCGTCGACCTCGCGCGGAGATATCTTTTCGCCGCCGCGGTTGACGATCTCCTTGAGGCGACCGGCGATGGATAGATATCCGTCTTCGTCCAGACGACCCTGATCGCCGGTGCGAAACCAACCGTTGCTGAAGCTCTTCGAATTTGCTTCGGGATTGCCTTCGTAACCGGCGGTCACGCCTGGCCCACGGATAACAATCTCGCCGACCGCACTCTGCCGGAGTAAATGGCCGAGCTCATCCATGATGGCGATCTCGGCGCCAGCCGGTACGCCGACCGACCCGGGTTTACGAACAGCCGGAGGCAGTGGATTGCTGGCCATCTGATGCGAGGCCTCGGTCATACCGTAGGCCTCGATCACTGGCGTTCCGAAAAGTGACTCAAGCGCGGTAAAGGTTGCAGGCGGCAGCGCAGAGGAAGAAGAGCGTACGAAGCGGAAACGGTGCTGCGGGCTGCGTTCGCGGTAGCGAGTGGCGTTGGCCAGCACCGACTGGTGTATCGTTGGAACGGCGCTGTACCAGGTTGGAGAGAATTCAGCGATCCATTCGAAGAACGACTCGTCATCGAAGCCGGGTGTGCAAACGACGCTGCCACCGGCAGTAAGCGTCGAAAGCAGCACGCCGACCAGCCCGTGGATATGGAAAAGGGGCATGACATTCAGGCAACAGTCGTTGCCGGAAAGATCCAGGAAGCCAGCAATATTGCGCGCTGACGCGCACAGGTTCTCCTGACTCAGCGGCACGATTTTGGGACGGGAGGTCGTGCCCGAGGTATGCAGGACCAGTGCGGTGTCGGCTGCATCCACCGGTCGAGCAGACCCGCCCGGCATGGCTCCGGCAGCCGTGAACTCGAATTCACCGGCCGCACCGAAGGGCTCCAACTCCAACACCGGCAGGCCAAGTTCGGCGGCCACATCCCGCGCGGGGCTGTCCTGTCCCTTGCGCAGGATCACTGCACTGGCGCTGGTGTCCTTGAGATAAAAACGGAACTCGTTCGCCTGATAGGACGGATTGAGCGGGGCGCAAGTTGTGCAGGACGCCACGCCAAGGCAAGCGACCGCCATTTCAGGCCCATTCTCCAGAACGACTGCGATTCGGCTGGACAAGGTAGTGCCGAGAGCGAGAAGTGTTTCACGACAATAGCTGACTTGCCTGGCTAGGTCGGCATAGCTCAAGGGCTCGCGATCTGGCGCCAGAATGGCGAATGACTGCGGGTTTTGCCCGGCGAGTGCTTCGGGTATTGTATTTGGTGTAGGCGTATTCTGTGGATACACCACGAAATATCCTCCGGTCAGGGTCGTCGAACTACCATTTCACTCGCAAGCCCGTAACCGGAGATACAAAGCAACACCTGTGCCGATGACGAGCCAAGGATTAATCCAGGCAATATGATGGTTTTAATATCGGCCAGATTTTTCGATTATGTAGTTGACCCTGCGAAACTCCCATTTATGTGGTCGGGGTGAGAGGATTCGAACCTCCGGCCTCTACGTCCCGAACGTAGCGCTCTACCAGGCTAAGCTACACCCCGACTAGTAATTGCGGTTGACCGCAAAGGCCGCCAATTCTAACAAGGCGTCCCGATAAACGCCATGCGGCAGGCCTGAGATGGCGGCCACTGCGGCGTCGGACTCGATCTGGGCCTGGCGCCTCGTGTATTCGAGGGCGCCTGAGTTCTGAATTGCCGCCAGGATGGCGGAAAAATCATCAGTACCTCCCTTGGCGATGGCCCAACGGACGAGTTCCGACTGTTCGGCGCTGCCATTGCGCATGACGTAGAGCAAGGGGAGGGTAGGCTTGCCCTCGGCCAGGTCGTCTCCCACGTTCTTGCCGGTGCTCTCCTTGTCACCTGAATAGTCCAGCACGTCGTCGATGAGCTGGAAGGCCGTGCCCAGATGCATGCCGTAGTTGCCAAGGGCGGCTTCCACCTCTTGGGGCTGCCCGGAGATGATGGCCCCCAGACGGCCGGCCGCATCGAACAGTCGGGCGGTCTTGTATCGGATCACCCGCATATAGGACGCCTCGTCTACTTCCGGATCGTGGCAGTTCATGAGTTGCAGCACTTCGCCTTCGGCGATGGTGTTGGTGGCGTCGGCCAGGACTTCCATCACCCGCATGTTCTGCACCGAGACCATCATCTGGAAGGCACGGGAATAGAGAAAATCCCCCACCAGGACGCTGGTGGCGTTGCCGAAGCGGGCATTGGCCGTGTCCTGCCCCCGTCTCAGCTTGGATTCGTCCACCACGTCATCATGCAGCAAGGTAGCGGTATGTATGAATTCCACTACGGCCGCCAGTTCCACATGATGGGGGCCTTCATATCCCAGGGCACTGGCGGAGAGCATGACCAGTGCGGGGCGCAATCGCTTGCCGCCGCTGTGGATGATGTACTCGGCCACCTGGCGCACCAGGAGGACTTCGGAATGCAGCCTCGCGCGTATGGTCTGGTCCAGGGCACGGAGTTCATCCGCCAACAGCGCGTTGAGCCGGGGAATGGACACTAACGGTTACCTCGCGGTGGGCGTGATATCGGTGGGCAGAACCCGCATGCAAAGCATATACGGCATCATGGCCAGGGAAAACGCATCGTCTGGACTGGATGGAACCTGGTTGGAATTGCTTGTGGTGCTGCTGCCCCGATTCGAACGGGGGACCTACTGATTACGAATCAGCGAATGCACAATTTTAGTGCATTCTAAGCAGTTTGACCATCTTTGAAAGTCCATGTTTTCACGTGGATTTTCCTTTGAGGGCATATTACACTCCATGCAGGAATTTGAGTCGGGGTGTCTACACTGTGTCTACACAAGTCCAAAATCAGAAGGTCAAACAGATTATGTCCCATGTAGACAGGATACTAGCACCAGATACGGGCCAAATCTACGTGCGCGACACCGACCTGAAGGGCTTCGCGCTAAGAGTGACGCCCGGTTCCAGGGCGTTCGTGGTGGAAAAGCGTGTAGACGGCAAGGTCCGCCGCATCACCCTGGGGCGCTATCCTGAACTCACCGTCGAACAGGCCCGCCGCGAGGCCCAGAAGCTCCTGGGCCACATCGCCACCGG
>JBJKSP010000435.1:0-5337 GCA_046703865.1 Thiobacillaceae bacterium | reverse complement strand
GTCGCAAGCCGCTTGTTGTGGGCGGCACAACGGCGCATCTTGCTTCGCGGGCGGCATCCCAAATCGCCCTCGTCGCATGCGCGAAATAAATGTAAACACGCCCTTATGCAACATACAGTCCTGGTGGTGGAAGACGAGCGCAACATGCTCATGGTGATCCGCATGGCGCTGGAGGACGTGGGCTACCGGGTGCTCGCGGCCGAGTCCGCGGAGGCCGCCCTGGCCCACCTGGGGGACCCCGACCTGGGGGTGGTGCTCACGGACCTCAAGCTGCCGGGCATGCGCGGCGAGGAACTGGTGGACCACTGCCGGCGCGAGCGGCCCGACCTGCCGGTGATCGTGCTCACCGCCTTCGGCTCCATCCGCTCCGCCATCGAATGCATCCAGGCCGGGGCGTCGGACTATCTGACCAAGCCTTTCGAGACCGAGGAACTGCAACTGGCGGTCCAGGGGGCCCTGCGACTGCACGGCCTGATGCGCGAGAACCTGCGCCTGCAGGCCGTGGTCAGCGATGCCCGTCCGCGCCGGCGCCTGATCGGCGATAGCCCCATCATGAGGCGCTTGCGTGAGGACATCGAGCGGGTGGCCCCCTATCGCAGCAACATCCTCATCACGGGAGAGAGCGGTACCGGCAAGGAGGCGGTGGCGCGCTGCATCCACGACCGGGGGCCGCGTTTGGATCAGCCCTGGGTGGCCCTCAATTGTTCCGCCATCCCCCGGGACCTGATGGAGAGCGAGCTGTTCGGCTATGTGCGCGGCGCCTTCACCGGCGCGACCCAGAACCGGCTGGGCCGGCTGGAGCAGGCCAACGGGGGCACCCTGTTCCTGGACGAGATCGGCGATCTGGACCGGAACCTGCAGGGCAAGCTGCTGCGGGTGCTGCAGGAGCGGGAGTTCTCGCCGGTGGGCAGCGATGTGGTGCGCCGGGTGGACGTGCGCATCATCGCCGCCACCAACCGCGACCTGCAGACGCGGGTGCGCGAAGGGGCCTTCCGGGAGGACCTCTATTACCGGCTAGACGTCTATACCATCCACGTCCCGCCCCTGAGGGCGCGCAGCGAGGACGTGCCGGGGCTGGCCGGGGCCTTCCTGGCCGAGTTGCGCTCCGAGATGGACAAACCCGTGGAGGACTTCACGGAAGAGGCCATGGCGGCCCTGACCCGCTATGGCTGGCCAGGCAACGTGAGGGAGCTGCGCAATGCCGTGGAACGGGCCCTGCTGTCCTGCCGCGGCCACCAGATCGGCCTGTCCGATCTGCCGGAGCGGGTACGCGGCGAAGCCGCACCGGCCATGCAGGCCGAAGAGTCGGGGCCGGGCGCCGAAGGGCTGGATGCCTGGCTGGCGGAGCGGGAGCGGCGCGTCATCGTCGCCGCCCTGGCAGACTGCAACGGCGTTCAGGCCCAGGCCGCCAGGCTCCTGGGCATCACCGAGCGCAGCCTGTGGCACCGCATCAAGAAGCTGGACATCAAGGTCGAGCGGACCGTGCGGGATTAGGAAATAACCTGTAGAACCCTCGCGCTCAAAGCGCCCGCACCTCCGGCAACGGGGTCGGTTCCACCTGTCCGAGCCGGGTCGCGAGGGCGGCGTCCATGGTGTCCCGGTGCAGGGAAAACCACTCCGGCAGACCCACCCTCACGTAGGCCCTGGCCAGGGAGAGGCGGCCGCGCTTGACGTTGCGGTTGAACTGCAGGAGTTCGCCCAGCAGGCGGTGGTGCTCCCCCTCGTGCTCGCCCAGGGCGGCGAAGCTGCACCGGCGCATGAGCCTGCCCTCCTCGGCGAAATGCAGCCGGGCATGGTCCACCAGTTTCTGGAACAGGACGGGGAACTCACTGTCGTCGGCCTCGCTCAGGAGCCCCAGCAGGGCGAGGAAGGCCCGATGGCTGCGGTCCATCTCCTCCACGCCCAGGGCGTGGCGGGCCGGATCCCAGGTCAGCATCCGGTCACCTCGGCACCCATGATGCCCTCTGCCTGCCATTCCTCGGCGGCGGCCAGGAAGTCCGCCACGTCGGCGGCCACCAGTTCGAAACCCAGCTTGTCCAGGAAGCGCCTCTCCTTGTCCGTGGCGTCAGGGATGAGGGCCCAGCCCGAGGGCCGGCCCGCGCCGAAGACGATGTCGCTCAGCACCATGCGCTCCGTATCGCGGTTGAGCCGCATGCCCAGCAGCAGATAGCGGCGTCCCTGGCGCATTCGCTTGACGAAGCCGGGGATGGCGAAACCGCCCATGAGTTCGGTGATGTAGTCCACGAAGTCTGCATCCGAGGCGATGTAGTTGGATTCCGGCAGGGGTGTGCCCAGGGGCTTGAACAGCACCGGCAGGGTCACGTCCACATCCTCCTGGTCGACGACGTGGTAGGCGCTGCCGTCGTGGTGGAAGATCTTGAATCGGTAGTCGGTACCGGCGATACGGGCCAGGCCCACGATCAGGGTGTGGGGCGTGCCGGCGTATTCCTTTTGCAGCAGGGCGTCGCGGTTGATGTCCACCACATAGGGCAGTTGCCGGGCCGCAAGCCAGGTGTGCAGGGCCGAGGCGCTCCAGTCCGTGTCCCGGTAGGTCCGGTCGAGGAAACGGGTGAGCGTGGAACGCCCCCGTTTCAGCTCCACGTGCATGGCGGCGCGTGGGAACTCGAACATGAGCTTGGGCGCCATGGGCTTGCCGTCGTTCATGGCCAGGATGAGGCTGTCGCTGTCAGCGGGGATGGCACGGCCGCTGTTCGGGTCGATGACGCCGTTCAGGGCGCCCGGGCCCAGGTAGGGCACCACGGTCCCTTCGGACAATCCGGCCAGAATGCTTGCGAACTCGATGGGCATGAGTCTCTCCTAGTTGTGATTACGGAGAGCCAACCGCAAGAACCGGGCCTGGCAGGAAACCCTGCAACCATGCGGCCTGGCATGGAACTAACCGTGTCGCGTTTGCGCCAAAGACGGCGAATTGTCGGGTTGGGACCGTCCCCGCGATGGTGCGCGCGGTGGTCGTCGGACACGGCTGTCCGCCGTCGGGCCGGCCCGCTTCACGCAGGGACATCCCCTTTCCCCGGTTTGCGTGTACTCTGCGCAATTCGGCGTTAGCCCCATTCCCCTTACCCCGTCATCGGAGCGACTCGTCATGAAACTCGGACCTGCATCTTTGCGTATGACCCTGTCCTTCCTGCTGGCCGCCGCGCTGGCATGGACCCCGGCCGCCCGTGCCGACACATCCGCCGTGAAGGTGGCGACCATCGACATGGGACAGTTGATGGAGAAATCGGAACCCGGCATGAAGCTGCTCAAGCCCCTGAAAGCGCTGATCAAGAGCAAGCAGGCCGAAGACCACAAGATGCAGGAGGAACTCAAGCGGCTCCGCGCCAAGGCGGCGGAATTGGCCAAGACCCCGCACAACGAGCAGCAGCTCGCCAACCTGCAGCGGGAATTCGACGACAAGTTGAGCGACCTGCGCAGCTTCGAGGATGACGCCAACCAGGAGGTCAGCAAGAAGCGCTATGAGACCCTGTCGGACTTCAATCGCCTCGCCATGCCCCTCATCCAATCCATGGGCAAGGAACTGGGCTACACCCTGATCTTCCGCAAGGAGGAGGGCGGCCTCCTCTACGTGGACGACAGCGTGGACATCACTCCGCAGGTGATCCAGCGGCTGAACGCCCAGGCGGCATCGGGGCAATGACCGGTTGTCCCGGTTCGGCAGGATTGCGGGTCTTGCAGTAGAGGCTGTGCCCCGTCTCCGTCAGGGCCAGTCCCCCGGCAAGGCCCCGGGCGGTACCCGATGGGGTTGCCCTCCCGGAATGCCCCCCGAAATGACCGGGTTCGCATCCCGGCTCATGACAGAATAATGCCGGCTCAAGTCGATCAGCGGGGGCAGACCAACTCATGGGGCGGTATTTCGCACGTATCGAAGCCTGGCGGGAACGGGTTCACGGTTGCGTGGCTCCGTACGAAAGGGGTTCGCCCGCCCGCGGGGTTGTCACAGGCGCCCTGATCGCCGCCATCGTGGCCGGCGTGGCAGGGGCCGTGCTGGGCACGCAGCCCGATTTGACAGAGATCCAGCAGCAGGCGTGTGGCTATGCCATCGTCGCGGCCTGCGTCGTGTTCACGATGGAGTACCTGGTCCGCATCTGGGTGGCGCCGGAGCGGGATCCCGCCGCCAGGGGGGAGCCGTGGCGCACGCGCTGGCGTTACCTGCATTCCTTCCTGGGCGTGGTGGACCTGCTGGTCGTCCTCCCGCTGTATCTCGGGCTTGTCTTTCCCCTCGGCCAGGATGTGTCCAGGCTGGCGATGCTGTTCGCCCTGCTGAAGTCCGCGCGCTATTCCAAGTCGCTCCCCCTGTTCGCCGCGGTCTTTCGCAACGAGGGGCAGGCGCTGCTTTCCGGACTGTCGGTGATGATGGTATTGATGGTGCTGGTTTCGGGCATCATGTTCGTGCTCGAGCGCCACGCACAGCCGGCGGTCTTCAACAGCATCCCCCATGCGATGTGGTGGGCCATCGTCACCATGTCCACCGTCGGGTACGGGGACATCACACCGGTCACGCCCCTGGGCCGGATCTTCGGCGGCATCACCATGCTGCTCGGTATCGCCATGTTCGCCGTGCCTGCCGGCATCCTCGCCAACGGATTCGCTACTGAAATCCGCAGACGCGACTTCGTGGTGACCTGGCACACCGTCGCCGGCGTGCCTCTGTTTGCCTCCCTGGATGCCACCCGGATCGCGGGCATCGCCCGGTTGCTCAAGACCCAGGTGGTGCCGGCCCGCCAGGCGGTGGTTCGACGCGGCGAGCCCGCGGATGCCATGTTCTTCATCCTGTCGGGCGAGGTGGAGGTGGATGTGTCACCCCATCCGGTCCGGCTCGGAAAGGGTCAGTATTTCGGAGAGATCGCGTTGATCAAGGACACCGTGCGCACCGCCACGGTCGTCACGGTCGACGAATGCCAGCTCCTGACCCTGGAAGTGCACGACTTTCGCCGGCTTGTCGCCCAGCATCCGGACCTGAAGGAGGCCATCGAGCGCGTCGCCGAGACCCGCTTGCAACAGCCTGGGAACGGAAAGGACGGCCGGGAAGATTCGGATTAGCGTCGATGCAAGGCGGCAGGGGCGGCGGGTCGAAAGCCGGTTAGGGTCTGTTAACACTAATTGCGCGCATGCGACGAGGGCGATTTGGGATGCAACCCGCGAAGCAAGACGCGCCGCAGTGCTAGCCACTGCAAGCGGATTGCGACAAAGGGGGGCGCCCAAATCGCCCCCGTCCCGGAGGGTTGCCACGACAAATGCGCGTCTGCCACGTTGCAAAGCTTGCGAATGGAACGACCATTCGCCGCGCTTCGCGCCTCGCATCCATCGCATTTTCGT
>JBJKSP010000434.1:0-13616 GCA_046703865.1 Thiobacillaceae bacterium | reverse complement strand
GTGACCACGCCTCGGCACAGCCCCCGGACAGATAGGCCGCGTCCGCCCCCGCCGCGGCCGCACACCGCAACAGGGCACCCAGATTGCCCGGATCCTGGAACTCCTCCAGGAGCACGCCGAACTCGACCGTCTTTCCCCGCGGTGCGGGGACAACCACCTGGGCCATAAGGCCGGCGGGCGTCTGTGAAGGTGAAAGGTCCTTGAACAGCGCGTCGTTCAACACCAAGACGTCGACGTCGGACAGGCGGCTGCGCCAGCGATCCAGCCTCCCCGCCGTTTCCGCCGCGGGCGTCCCGATGAGGGTGATCACCTCCACCCCGCGGCTGAAGGCCACTTCCAGCAGGTGTTCGCCGTCCAAAAGGGTGTGGCCCGATTCCCGACGTGCCCGCTTCTCCCGGCCCAGCCTCTTCAAGGCCTGGTAGCGGGGATTATCCCGAGAAGAAAGCATGTCTCAAGGTCTCAGCCACAGTTGTCCACGGATCCGGGTGTGCACTCCCGTCCATCCACCCAGATCGCCCGGCCCAGACGGGTGGAGGCGAAGCGCACCCCCGGGATGATCGCCCCCTTAAGGGTGGCGTATTCCAGAATGGCGCCGCTCAGGTCGGCCCCCGAAAGATCCGCCCCGGTCAGGTCCGCCCCGGTTAGGTTGGCGCCCGACAGGTTGGTGCCCCGCAGGCTGGCGCCGGACAAGTCCGCATAGCGCAGGTCGGTGCGTTGGAGCGAGGCGGCATCCAAGCTGATCTTGGACATCTTGGCCCCATTCAGATCGACGCGGGCAAGCGCTGCCCCATGCTTGTCGCAGCCCTGCCAGATCACCCCTGGTGCCGGTGCCGCAGCACAGTTGGCGACGGGGGTCAGGGATGCCGTGACGGGTGGGGGTTGTTGCATCTGTCCGTACCATACCGCAGCGGCCACGCCGAGCAGGGTCAGCAGGGCCGCGAATCCGATCCAATAGGCCGGCCGTTTGTTGAGCGCCTCGCGGGCCAGAACCTGGGTCTGGGCATGATCGTGGCGCAGCGCGGCCAGGGCCACCGGCTCGCCATCGCACTGCTCCGTGGATTCGGGGGCCAGGGGCCGGGTATCCAGGCGCTCGTCCAACCAGCGCTTGCGCGCCATCTGTCGCTCCAGGTCCCAGTCCGCCTCGTCCTTGACTGCATCTGGCCGGGTTCGGCTGAGACCCTGCAGGGTGTCCTCGAACTGACCGCTCTGCGAGATCTTGATCCAGGCATGGCCGTCCAGGCTGATCAGGTCCTCTGCAACCAGACGCCCGAGCACCAGGTACTGTCGGATCTGGGGCGCGGGAAACGGCCCGAGGGTTTGGTCTCGGACCCGGACATACCAGAGGGATTGCGCCATGGCAGCCACGGAAGGAGGAACGGCTGGCATTGTACGCCAGACAATCAACGCAGCCCCCATGACACTCAGGGATAAAAAAAGCCCGGTCGGGTGACCGGGCTAAATCCACCAAAGGAGGAGGATGGAGGAGACGACACTAATGCGTTAGCACCAGTGTCATTAGTATTGTCTAATATTCTCATGCGACACTCAAGAATATTTATGACCCGATCCTAAACATGGGAATGGCGTCGTTGCATGCCCACAACACCAAGAGCGACATTTTTATTAATTTATTGAAATAGTTAAATTAAAACCTGATCTTATCGATCAACATTGAGATTCCAGGTGATAAGTCGCCCCAGGAAAATAAATTTCATTTATTTTGTCTCCCCGTTGATTTTATTGGGCCAAAGCTCATGCCGACGTTGTCCGCTTTGAGCCAGTGCCTCAGCCCACCCAGCAGACCGTCCGTCAGCCGCACCTGCCAGGGCACGCCGAGATCGATCCTGCACATGGCCCTGCCGTTGCGGTACTGAAGACAGACGGGGCATCCCCCCTCCTCGCTGCGGTAAGGGGCCAAAAGGTCCTTGAGACGGGTAACGCTCGCCTCACCGTTGAGCCTCAGGGTCAGGCGTTGGGCGTAACGCGTCCGCGCCTGCTCCAGGTCGAAGACCTCGTCCGCAGTCACGCGCAGTCCCCCGGAATAGCTATCCAGACTGACCTTGCCCAGGACCAAGAGCAGGCGATCTTCCCTAAGCCGGTCACGCCTGGCCTCGAACAGTTCGTTGAACACGGCCACCTCGAGCTGGGCAGTGCCATCGTCCAGCAGGACGAAGGCCATCTTGCCGCGTCGCGTCATCTGAGTGCGCATCGCCATCACGATGCCCGCAAGCAACTGAAGCTCTGGATGGGGGGCCAACTGGGCCAGGGAGCGCGGCACGATGCCTGCCACCTCGGCCCGATCGGCATCGAAGGGATGGCCGCTGCGGTAGAAGCCCAGTGCCGCCTTCTCGTGGGCGAGACGTTCCTTGAGGGTCCATTCAGCCGCCGGGGCCATGGGCGGCGGCGTCTCGGTCTCAGCCTCTCCGAACAGGCTGTTCTGGACCTCGTTGCGCGCCAGATTCTCGGCCCATTCCAGTGCCAGCCCCACGTTGTTGAACACCCTGTCCCGGTCGGTCTCCAGGCTGTCGAAGGCACCGGCCCGGGTCAGGGCCTCGATGACCCGACGGTTGACGATGCGCCGATCCACCCTGCGGCAGAAATCGAACAGGTCCAGAAAGGGTCCGTCGCGTTCGCGGGCCGCCACGATATTGGCGATGGCCGATTCGCCCGTGCCCTTGATGGCGCCCAAGCCATAGCGGATGCGCGTGCGGTCCACCGGGACGAAGCGGTATTCGGACTGGTTCACGTCCGGCCCCAAGACCTCCAAGCCGTTGGCCAGGGTGTCCTTGTAGAACACATGCACGGCGTCGGTATTGTCCATGTCGGTGGACAGGGTCGCCGCCATGAAGGCGGCGGCGTGATGCGCCTTGAGCCACGCAGTGTGGTAGGAGATCACCGCATAAGCCGCGGTGTGGGATTTGTTGAAGCCGTACTCGGCCAACTTCTCCATCAGGTCGAAGAGCTGCATGGCGAGCCCCTCGTCGTAGCCCTTCTGTCTGGCCCCCTCCCTGAAGATGTCCCGATGCTTGGCCATCTCCTCGGGCTTCTTCTTGCCCATGGCCCGGCGCAGCAGGTCCGCACCGCCCAGAGTATAGCCGCCGATGATCTGGGAGATCTGCATGACCTGTTCCTGATACACGATCACCCCGTAAGTCGGGGCCAGGCAGGCCTTGAGGTCGGGATGGAAATACTCGATGGACTGCCTGCCCTTCTTGCGCAGGATGAAGTCGTCCACCATGCCCGAACCCAACGGGCCCGGCCGATAAAGGGCCAGCACGGCGATGATGTCCTCGAAGCGGTCCGGCTCCAGCTTTTTGAGAAGCTTTTTCATGCCCTCGGATTCCAGCTGGAAGATCGCCGTGGTATTGGCCTCCTTGAGGACCTCGTAAGCCGCGGGATCGTCGAAACTGAGGCCCAGCAGATCAAGATTCGAAGTGGGATCGAGACGCCGGATGTACTGCAGGGCCAGATCGATGATGGTGAGGTTCCTGAGGCCCAGGAAGTCGAACTTGACCAGGCCGATCTTCTCCACGTCGTCCTTGTCCAGCTGAGACACCGCGGAATCGGAGCCCTCCGCCACGTACAGGGGACAAAAGTCGGTCAGCTTGCCCGGGGCGATGAGCACGCCTCCCGCGTGCATGCCCACGTTGCGGGTGAGCCCTTCCAGCTTCCGGGCCAGATCGAACAGTTCCCGCACCTCTTCCTCGTTGTCGTAGCGCTCCTTCAGCTCGGGCACTTCCGCCAGGGCCTGGTCCAGGGTCACGTTCTTGCCCGGTGCCGAGGGGATCATCTTGGAGAGCTGATCGCAGAAGTTGTAGGGCAGGTCGGACACCCGACCCACGTCCCGCACCACCGCCCGGGCCGCCATGGTGCCGAAGGTGGCGATCTGGGACACGGCGTCGGCACCGTATTTGTCACGCACGTATTCAATGACCTTCCAGCGGTTGTCCTGGCAGAAATCGATGTCGAAGTCGGGCATGGACACCCGCTCGGGATTGAGGAAGCGCTCGAACAACAGGGCGTAGCGCAGGGGATCCAGGTCCGTGATGCCGATGGCGTAGGCCACCAGCGAGCCCGCGCCCGAACCCCGCCCCGGCCCCACCGGCACGCCGTTGTGTTTGGCCCAGTTGATGAAGTCCGCCACGATCAGGAAGTAACCGGCGAAGCCCATCTGGATGATGGTCTTGAGCTCGATGTCGAGCCGCTCCCGGTATTCCGGTGATCTGTCTTCCCGAAGGGCCGGGTCCGGGTAGAGCTGGGCGAGCCGGGCCTGCAGGCCCTCGGTGGCCCGTTCTTGCAGGTGTGCCTCCAGGGTTTGCCCGGCCGGCGTGGGGAAAGCGGGCAGCCGGCTCTTCCCCAGTTCCAGGGTGAGATTGCAGCGCCGGGCGATCTCCAGGCTGTTCTCCAGGGCCTCGGGCAGGTCCGCGAACAGGTCGGCCATCTCGGCCTGGGTCTTGAAATAGTCCTCCTCTTGGAAACGCTTGGGGCGGCGCCTGTCGGCCAGGATATAACCCTCGGCGATGCACACCCGAGCCTCGTGGGCCTTGTAGTCATCCCGATCGAGGAATTGGACCGGGTGGGTCGCCACGGCGGGCAGGCCCAATTCCCCGGCCAACTGCAGCGCGGACACCAGATGGGTCTCCGCCTCGGGACGGCCGCAGCGCTGAAGCTCCAGGTAATAGCGGTTCGGAAACAGGGTGGCCCATTGCCCCGCCGAGGCCCGCGCCATCTCCCAGGAGTCGTTGAGCAGGGCCTGGCCCACGTCGCCCCAGTGGGCCCCGGACAGGGCGATCAGCCCGTCCGTGCCCAGGTCCCGGAACCAGTCCTGGTGGATCACGGCATGGCCGCGGTGGTGGTTGGTGCGGTAGGCCCGGGAAAGCAATTCGCACAGGCGGTGATAACCGTCGCGGTCCTGGACCAGCAGCAGCATCCTGGCCGGCTTGTCGGGCCGATCCGTGGCCACCCATACATCGCAACCCATGATGGGTTTGACACTCCGCCTGCGGGCGGCCCCGTAGAACTTGACCATGCCGAACACGTTGGCCAGGTCGGTCAGGGCCAGGGCCGGCATACCGTCGGCCACGGCCGCCTCCACCGGCGGGCAGCGGTGGTCCTTGCCCGCGTCCAGGCGCACCAGCCCGTCCACGATGGAATACTCGCTGTGCATGCGCAGGTGGACGAATCGGGGTTCGGTCATGGATTCAGGAATGGGGCACAGCTCTTGCGTGGCAAGGGCGAAATTATAGTCCCTTCCCCCGCCCTACCCGACGCACGGACACGAACGCGGCAGTCCAGGAAACACGGAAGGTCAGAAAGAAATCGGCCCGAGTGGGCCGACAGTCTGGAATCTGGTGGCGGCACGATCTTCACACCCATGAGGACCTGGCGGGCTGCCTCAGCCGCTTCCCCGACACCCAGGAAGGCAACCTCC
The DNA here is from genome assembly GCA_046703865.1 of Thiobacillaceae bacterium. Taxonomy (GTDB): domain Bacteria; phylum Pseudomonadota; class Gammaproteobacteria; order Burkholderiales; family Thiobacillaceae; genus JBJKSP01. The sequence goes on along the minus strand of JBJKSP010000434.1, from coordinate 8,185 downwards.
AGGCGAGCCTCTTTCTGTGGAACAACCGGCATTGGCAGCGCGCGGGGTATCTGCGCGGGTTGCTCGCTTACTTCAAGTCCATCGGCGTCACGGACCAGGAGGGCCTGCAGGCGTGGGCCAGGACGGCACTATTTGAGCGTGACTTCCAGGGCCGGGTGACGGTTGTGACCGACGTGATTATGGGACAGGTTCGCACTCACCTTCGATAAAGGGCGAGTCCAGAATCTCAAGCCGGCCCTCGATACGTAAGGATCCTCGTCGCGGAAGCGGACTAAGCGGCCGATGATGTTCATTCCCAAGATTCCGGTAAATTGAAGCATTCTTTGCACGCACCCGTCCGGCGGTCGCATGCGCTGGGCGAAGCGTGTGTTTCAAGTTGTGACCGGAGATTGCGGGCATGATCCTCTCTTCAGTCCGGCCGCTTCCACTGAAAGGGGTTCAATCCCCCCTTGATTCGCGCCGTCAGGATCGGGCTGAAACCCACCATGGTCCTCAGGTCCACCCTCCTCCCAACGCAATGTCGATGCCTTGCACCCACAGGCTGTGGAATATCGCTCCAAGCGCCCGGTCAAGGGCAGTCTCACGGATTCGGTCAGACCGTAACAGTTCTTTACGTTTCGACCACACACCGCCCATACCCCGCTTACATCGCTCCCGTAGATTGACTCTACCCGCTTCGCATTTCGCGAAACCGGGCTTTCTCAAACAGGAGTCAAGTCATGAAATCAGGAACGATGTTGAAAGTTCTGGTAGTCGGTGTTGTTTCATCCCTGTCGCTGATGACGGGTACGGCCCGGGCGGACGGTTGTCTGTCGCCTGGCCTGTCTGCGTCCCCGGCGCTGCTGGTGAGCCCCTATGAACGGGGGGAGAGTTCGCCCCTCGTGAACCCGGTTGACGCCCGCCTGGCCCACGAAATGGCGCGGATTGAACTGGGCCTGCGGACGGGTCAACTCACGCCCTACCAGGCGGGGAGGCTCATGCGCATGGCATGGGAACTGTCCCAATTCCAGCGCGGATTCGTGAGCGCTGCCCGTGAGCCCAATTCGGGTCAGTCCTGCGCCTTGAACCCGGATGTGGTCGGCACCTTGGCGCCCCTGGTCGGCAACATGGCCAAGGGCGGCCTTGAAACGGCGTCGTCGATCATGCGGGCCTTGGCCGATGAAGCCAACCGGCTTCTCCAGGAGAAGGAACGGCATGACGCCCTGCCGCCCCTGTAACCGCCTCTGAAGCCCAAGCCCATCCGTCGCCTCGGCGGCGGGTGGGCGCCTGGGGCGATGCGCCGGGGTGCCAGGCGGTTGTCGCTGCCGGTGTGTCAGCGATGATGATGCGGGCTCAAGCCGCTCCCTACACCCCCGCACCCTTGCCACTTCCTCCTCGTTCGGAATTTCCGATGCGTTTTTCAGATACCATTGCCGACCCCACATCGTGCCCGTCAAGTTCCGAACCGGCCAACGCCAGGGAAGACTACTACCGCAACTACGACCGCTACCTGGCCAACCAGCAGCACCTGTTCGGGCCCCTATGGCACACGCCGACGGACGTCGCGGACGAGGCCAAGCATTCCTGCCTGATGGGCGAGCGGACCTTAGACGAGCACACGGCCCTGTTGGAGAAGTACGCGCCCTATCATGTGGAGTTCGGTGTGCCCCGGCCCGCCCTTGGAGCAGGTGCGATGATCCTGCCCGGTGAGGCCATTTGGCCGCGACAAGCCATGGACTCCAAGAATCAACCAGCGTCGGAAAAAAACTGGCATGATGAACAACACGCTGTGTCCTTCGCGTGGCGTTTGAGTTTATGTCACCGCGTGTAACGTCAGGTCGCCCAGAGAAGTCTGGTGTGGCCCTCTTTCTTCCCTTGGAGAATACCTTTGAGCAAAAAACTGTACGTCGGAAACTTGGGTTACAACGTGAGCAACAACGATCTCGAACAGATGTTTGGCGCACACGGCACCGTGGTCTCGGCGCAGATCATCACGGACCGCCATTCCGGTGGCTCCAAGGGTTTTGGCTTCGTTGAGATGGGTACTGAACAGGAGGCGCGAGCCGCGATTGCAGCGCTCAACGGCAAGAACGTGGATGGTCGCGACCTGATCGTCAATGAAGCGCGCCCGCAGGAATCGCGCAGTGGTGGCGGTGGCGGCTACGGTGGCCGAGGCGGTGGCGGTCGGAGTGGCGGGGGCGGATTCGGTCGCGGCGGCAATCGCTACTGATCTTTATTTCGCCCTAAACCCGTGACCCCGCGTGCGGCTGGCAGCTCGGCGATGGCAGAGTGTCGCTATGGAACTGATTGGCCCCGCTCCATTGACTTTCGCCCCATGCTGAAGGGCCAGTGAATGGCCGAGAGGCCGACCCTCATCGCGCGATGCGGGAGTCCGGCTCTAGCGAGCGATTGGTCTTTGCTCTTCGGGAAGCCTATCCGGGCTCCGCTACGCCAACGTCTGGGCTTTTGCTTTCCGGCCAGGGCTGGCAGGCGGAATATACCCCGCCACCCGGCAGAGCATCCCCTCGACCTTCTCGCCCTCGATGAATCGGGTCGTGTGGCACATGACCACCTCCCTTCTGGCTGCCAGTTCCGATACCCAGAGGCGCACCTTTCTAAGTGGAATCCCCGTCTCCGCCGCGATCTCAGAGTCGAGTCGATCCCCGTGGACTTTCAGGTATTGCAGGATTCTTTGCAACTGAACCACTCCTTATCCTGGCCGGTGCAACGGCCATCGCTCCGGGTTGCTAACCAGCATCGCTGGGTTGCGCCCTCGATCTTTGTGGAAACAGGTAAAACTACACCGTTTTTGAGATCTAAGCGGGAAATTCAATACCAAGGGTCATCTCAGTGGGAGCGACCGCCCCACGGGCGTAGATCGCTCCCGTTGCCGCCGGGCGCTCAATCCACCCCACCCGTCAGTAGCGCAAGCTTTTGAAAGCACAGATATAACTCGCGGGAGGCCCAGGCATCAGTGGCCGCGTATGTGATCTGCGCTGGCGATAGGCGCGGCCTCGCCCAGTTTGACGTGCGCGTGCCTTTGGGAATCCGGAACCCCAAAAACATTCCGGCGAGGTTGCGCAGGCCGGTCTGTTGAATGCCGTGCCGTCTCGCCACGACACCCAGATCAAGCACGGACGCGGCCGTTGCCGAAAACACCCGGCTGAGTTCTCGTAAATCGTGCGCCAACGCCACACCCACCTTGACGGTGCCGGGTTCTGCCAGGAGTGCGGCAAGTGCCCCCGAACACTCCAGCCGGTGCAACGGGAACAGATACACCGCGCGAGCCGTTGCCACCTGGACCAGACATGGCTGATGGCGTTCGCCTTTTTTGAAGGCAGGCCGGGTCTCAGTATCGAAACCAACCACCCGTTCTTGCCGGATGTCGGCCATTGCCAGTTCCAGGTCCTGGGCCGTGGCGACCAGACACACTTCACCTTCATAACGGCGAATAGGCAGGTTCGCGATTTCTTCCCGCGAAATCATGCGGGGTAGTCCGGCAGACGATGTCACCATACTCAATCGTGGGACCACAGCGCGCTCGCGGTCAACGACGCCTGCCTCAAGCTGTGGCTCAAGGAAATCGAGAGGTACGAATTGCGTCGCCTGGGCCGGGAAATCGTCGCGCCCATGCGCGAGATCGGAGAAGCCTACAACCGTGCCATCCACCGCGTCGGGCTCCAGGACGTCACCTGGCACACCCTGCGCCATACGTGGGCGAGCTGGCACGTCATGAATGGAACGCCCCTGGAGGTCCTGCAGAAACCGGGGGGGTGGAGCAGCCTGAACATGGTGTCGCGCTATGCCCACCTGGCCCGGAATACCTGGCCAGCTGGGCGAACAACGCTGCGAGGGATTCTGACGAAAACTCTGACGGTACTACGCTGGATCAGACGGATTCTGACGGTTTTTCGGTCAGGAAGGGCCACCCGAAGGTGGCCTAACCAATTGATTCTTGGTGGGCGGCGCAGGGATTGAACCTGCGACCTCTCCCGTGTGAAGGGAGCGCTCTACCACTGAGACTAGCCGCCCGGAGAGGGGCGCATTCTAACCAGGCGCCCGGATAGGGTCAAAGCCTTTTTGAGCGCCCTCTCCAATACATTAGAATCTTATTTTTTTCTCATCTCCTCGACATGGTCCGCACCCGATTTGCCCCTTCACCCACGGGTTATCTCCACATCGGAGGTGCCCGCACGGCCCTGTTCTCCTGGGCCTACGCCCGAAAGCACGGCGGCCGGTTCATCCTGCGCATCGAGGACACCGACCTGGAGCGCTCCACCGAGGCCTCCGTCCAGGCCATCCTGGACGGTCTGAGCTGGCTGGGCATCGACTGGGACGAAGGACCCCATTATCAGATGCAGCGCATGGACCGCTATCGGGAGGTGGTGGACCGGCTCCTGGCGGAGGGCAAGGCCTATTGCTGCTATGCCAGCAGGGGTGAACTGGAGGCCATGCGCGAGGCCCAGCGCGCACGGGGCGAAAAACCTCGCTACGACGGCCGCTGGCGGCCGGAACCGGGTAAGGACCTGGCCGAGCCTCCGTCCGGGGTGACACCAGTGATCCGGTTCAAGAACCCCACGAAAGGTGAGGTCAGCTTCAACGACCTGATCAAGGGCCCGATCACGGTCGCCAACGGCGAACTGGATGATCTGGTGATCATGCGGGCCGACGGCACCCCGACCTACAACTTCGGCGTGGTGGTGGATGACTGGGACATGGGCATCACCCACGTCATCCGTGGCGACGACCATGTCAACAACACACCGCGCCAGATCAACATCCTCAATGCGCTGGAGGCCCCACTCCCCGTCTACGCCCATGTGCCCATGATCCTGGGCCATGACGGGGAACGCCTCTCCAAGCGCCACGGCGCGGTCTCCGTGCTGCAGTACCGGGACGAGGGTTATCTGCCCGAGGCCCTGCTCAACTATCTGGCCCGCCTGGGCTGGGGCCACGGGGACGCAGAGAAGTTTTCCATGCAGGAATTCGTGCAGTGGTTCGAAGTCACGGACGTCAACCACGCCCCCGCCCGTTTCAACCAGGAGAAGCTAACCTGGCTCAACCAGCAGTATCTGAAGGAGACGGACAACGCGCGCCTGGCGGATCTGGCCCGCCCATTCCTTGCCGAGCAAGGGGTCGACACCTCCCGCGGCCCTGACCTGGCGGATCTGGCGGGACTGCTCAAGGAACGCGTCGCCCTGACGGAGGAACTGGCCGACGCCGCACACATCTTCTACCGTGCCGCGCTGCCCACGACGGAAGAACTCCGGGCCAAGCTGACGCCCGAGGTCATGTCCGCCCTGGCGGAGCTTAGGATGGCCTTCACGGAAGTCGCGTGGAATGCTGCAGACCTGGGACAGTTGCTCAAGGCCACCGCCCAGGGCCGCAAGCTCAAACTCGGACAGATCGGCATTCCGCTGCGCCTGATGCTGTTCGGTACCCCTCAGACGCCTTCCCTGGACGCCACCCTCGCGCTGCTGGGACGTGCGGAGACCCTGCGCCGGCTCGATCTGGCCTGGCCCCATGCCCAGGCTGCCCTGGAATCCGCCTGAGATCACGTCCATGGGAAAGAAACAGACTCCGGTCAACCACAAGATGAAGCTGATCGCATCCCTGACCAGCCCCTTCGCGCGCAAGGTGCGCATCGTGGCAGCCGAGAAACACATCGATTACGAACTGGTGGTGGACGTGCCCTGGAATGCGGACACCCAGGTGCCCCGATACAACCCTTTGGGCAAAGTCCCCGTGTGGATCCTGGATGACGGCAAGGCCTTGTACGACTCCCGCGTCATCGTCGAATACCTGGATTACATGAGCCCCGTGGCACAACTGCTCCCCCGGGAGGCCCGGCCCCGCATCAGGGTGAAGCGCTGGGAGGCTTTGGCCGACGGCATCTCCGATGCCGCCGCCCTGATCTTCGTCGAACGCAAACGGCCGTCGGGCGAGCAGAGCCGGGAATGGCTCCAGCGCCAGATGGACAAGGTGCGCATGGGACTCAAGACCATGAGCCAAGACCTGGCCGATCAGGATTGGTGCACGGGGGACTTCTTCAACCTGTCCGACATCGCCGTGGGCTGCACTCTGGGCTACCTGGAATTCCGTTTCCCGACGCTGGACTGGCGACGCCAGCACCCCAATCTGTCCGAACTCTACGACCGGCTCATGCAGCGGCCGGCCTTCAGGGATACGGTGCCGGTGGGTTGAGCTAGGGGTTGGCCATCCCGTGGGAGGACGGCACCCGACATGGTGCCGGGGATCTATCAAACCACGCGCCCGGCAGTGGTCTCGGGACTTGTGATGAAACCGCGGCGATGGAGCTGCGCAGTCGATTGTCTCGAGATCTCAAAGCAAACCGTCCTTGGACAATCCCTTGCGCCTCAGGATGCGGCGCAGGGTATGCAGTGCCTCCAGCTGGATCTGGCGCACCCGCTCGCGGGTGACGCCCAAGTGCTCGGCCAGCTCCTCCAGGGTGGCCACGTCTTGGTTGTTCAGGCCGAACCGCCGCTCGATCACCCAGCGGTGCTTCTCTGGCAGTTCGGCCAGCCACTCCTGCACGTAGTGCTCCACCTCCGCGTGCTGCAGCATGTCTTCCGGCTGCTCGGAGTGCTCGTCGGCGATGGCCTCGCCGATGGACAGGCTGGGATCGATCTCCAGGGGCGCATCCAGGGATGCCACGCGGTCGTTGAGCTGGAGCACCCGGCGCACGTCTTCCACAGGTCTGCCGGTCAGATGGGCGATTTCCTCGGGTCCCGCATCGGGCACCCCGTGCATCTCCAGATGGCGCTGGGCGCGCAGATAGACGTTCAGCTCCTTGATGACGTGGACCGGCAGACGGATGGTGCGCGACTGGTTCATGATGGCCCGTTCGATATTCTGGCGGATCCACCAGGTCGCATAGGTCGAGAAACGGAATCCCCGTTCCGGCTCGAATTTCTCCAGGGCGTGCATCAGGCCCAGGTTGCCTTCTTCGATGAGGTCCAGTAGAGACAGTCCCCGATTGATGTAATGCTTGGCGATGTTCACCACCAGCCTCAGGTTGTGCTCGATCATCTCCTGTCGGGCCTGGAAGTCGCCTGCCCGCATGCGCGCCGCCAGTTCCCTTTCCTCCTCGGGGTTGAGCAGGCATTCCCGGCCGATCTCGTTGAGATAGATCTGGGTGACGTCCTGGAATTCGTCGAAGCCGTATTCGAAATCGGGCTGCGACCGGGAGGAGGGTTCCTCTGCCTCCTCGCCCATGGGATCCATGTCGGGTTCGAGGTCGTTCTCTTCCAACATCCTTCCTCCTCAGATCGGCAGGTACTTCATCGGATTGACCGGTCTGCCGTGTTCGCGGATTTCGAAATGCAATTCCGGCCGTGGGGCGTCCGTGTCCCCCACTTCACCGATTTCCTGACCCTTGACGACCCGATCGCCTTCACGCACCAGGAGTTTGGACTGATGCGCATAGGCGGACAACAACAAACTGTTGTGCTTGATGATGATGAGTTTTCCGTAGCCGCGCAAGCCATTCCCGGCATACATGACACGGCCGGCGGCGGCGGCGTGAACAGGGGCTCCTTCGGGTGCCGCGATATCGATGCCCTTGCTGTTGCGAGTCTCGTCAAAACCCTTCACCACAGTGCCCCGCGCAGGCCATGTCCAAGTGATGGGTCCGGTATCGTCCTGGTCATCCGCAAAGGTGTAAGACCCGGCATGATCTGCCGCAGGCGAGGGCATGCGCCGGGCACGCGGGACGGCCGGTTTCGGCGGCGGCGACAGACGGAGGGTCGACCCTGCCACGATGTAGCCGGGGTCCTCCAGCCCGTTCCATCGCGCCAGATCGTGGTAGTCCAACCCACGATCGAAGGCGATGCTGAACAGGGTGTCTCCGGGCCGGACCACGTAAACGCCTGGCCGGGGGACGCGCCTGGCGGCGACGCAATGCCTTGCCCCGCCGATCTCCGAGACGGGTGCGTATACCCGCGTGGTGGCACATCCGACCAGGGACAGCATCAGAACGGCGATGAGCACCGCCCTGGACACGGCGATCAGTCCACCCCCGCCAACAGGGGCACGAACTTCACCGATTCCAGTTCCTGTTCCACCACGCCATCCTCATTGCGCTCGATCAAGACCAGCCGCTGGTCCTCGCCGCTGCCGACGGGCGCGATCAGGCGTCCGCCCGGCTTGAGCTGCAGCGACAGCTCGGTGGGTATGTAAGGCCTGT
>JBJKSP010000433.1:0-3863 GCA_046703865.1 Thiobacillaceae bacterium | reverse complement strand
GGTCTCTGCCGTGGGCACGCCATCCGCATCCCAGCCGCGCAGCTGATAGTACTCGGGAAGCATCGTCGCGAGGCCGTTGCCCAGGCCCTTGGCCGGCCCGGTCTACGCCGGCGCGGTGGTCAGACGACGGGGCAGGTTGTCGTCGGCCTTGGTCAATCCGGCGGCGAGGTTGAACTGCTTCTCCATGTTCCAGATGCGCTCGCCCACCAGGTTGAGCTTGTCCAGCGACCAGTCGCCCTCGCAGGCGGCCTCGATCTGCGGCTGGATGTCGGCCAGGCCCCAGGCGAAGCTGGTGAAGATGCACAGCCCGGAGGAGTCGAACGCCGCCGTGGCATCCTGGAAGGCCTTGACCAGGCCCGGCTTGCCCTCGGTGACCAGCGGATCGGTCTTGACCGGGATGCCCAGCACCTCGGAGGCCACCGTGTAGGAGCGCAGGTGGCAGGCGCCCCGGTTGGAGGTGGCATAGGTCAGGCCCATGCCCTGGATGCCGCGGGAGTCATAGGCCGGGAACTCCTGGCCCTTGACCGTCATGGACAGCTCGGGATGGCCGTACTTGGTGCACATGCGCTTGGAGCCCTGGCCCAGTTCCTTGCCGAAGCCTTCGCCCCTGGCGGTGATCTCCGCCAGGTAGGCCAGGGCCTGGGCGGAACCGAAGGGCGTCTCCATGCCGATCTGTTCCTGGGTCAGCACGCCCATCTCGTAGAGCTCCATGGCGGCGCCCACGGTGGCCCCGAAGGAGATGGGGTCCATGCCCTGCTCGTTGCACACCAGATTGGCGTACTGCAGGGCCTCCAGGTCCCCCACCCCGTTGGCCGCGCCCAGGGCCCAGGCCGCCTCGTACTCCAGGCCGCCGGAGGCACCCCAGTACTCGGGCTTGTTCACCACGGTGAAGTGCTTCTGGTCGATCTGGGCGATGCGGCCGCAGGCGATGGTGCAGCCGAAGCAGGCGGCGTTGGTGACCAGCTGGGGCTTGCCATCGCTTTCCCGCTTCTCGTACATGGCCTCGGCGGAGATCCTGGAGGCGCTCTCGAATTGGGAATCCCGGTGGTTGCGGGTGGGCAGGGCGCCGATTTCGTTGATCACGTTCATCAGGACCTGGGTCCCGTATTTGGGCAGCCCCTGTCCGGTGACGGCATTCTCCGCCAAGACCTTCTTCTTCTCCTCGGTCACCTTGAGGAACGCCGGAAAATCCTTGATCCCGGAGAAGCCCTGGGTGCCCCGGATGGCCACCGCCTTCAGGTTCTTGGAGCCCATCACCGCGCCCACGCCGGAGCGGCCCGCCGCACGGTGGAGGTCGTTGACGATGCAGGCGAACAGGACACCGTTTTCCCCGGCGCGGCCGATGGACGAGATGCGGATCTGGGGATCCTGGTGGGCGGCCTTGATGGCCTCCTCGGTCTCCCAGGTGCTCTTGCCCCACAGCGCGGAGGCGTCCCGCAGCTCGGCCTTGTCGTTCTCCAGGTAGAGATAGACGGGCTTGGGGGACTTGCCCTCGAAGATGATCATGTCCCAGCCGGCGAATTTCATCTCGGCGCCGAAGAAGCCGCCCGAATTGGAGCAGGCGATGGCGCCCGTGAGCGGTCCCTTGGTGACCACGGTGTAGCGGCCCCCGGTGGAGGCCATGGTCCCGGTGAGGGGACCGGTGGACATGATCATCTTGTTCTCGGGGGAGAGTGGATCCACCTTGGGATCGATCTCCTCCACCAGATACTTGCTCGCCAGGCCCCTGGAGCCCAGGTAGTCCATGGCCCACTCCATGTTTAGGGGCTCCGGCGTGCAGGTGCCCTGGGTCAGGTTGACCCGCAGAATCTTTCTGGTCCATGCCATGTTCGCATCCTCCTCAAATCACGGCGGCGTTGGCCCGTTCGGCCCAGGCGCGCATCCGGCTGAGCCCGCTCCAATCGGCATCCACATAGGTGATGGCGGCGGTGGGACAGGCCTTGACGCAGGCAGGATCGCCGTCGCACAGGTCGCACTTCTGCACCTTGCCCACGTCGGCCATGTAGTTGACGGTGCCGAAGGGGCAGGCGATGGTGCACACCTTGCAGCCCACGCAGGTCTCCTCCAGCACCACCTTGGCCCCGGTGTAGGGATCGACCTTGATCGCCTCCACCGGGCAGGAGTGCATGCACCAGGCATCGGAGCACTGGGTGCAGGTGTAGGGCACCTTGCGACCCTCGTGTTCGAAGTCGAAGACCTTGATCCGGGACTTGGACGGATTGATGGCCCCCGTATGCACATAGGAGCAGGCCATCTCGCACTGCAGACAACCCGTACACTTGACCGGATCGATATAGAGGGATTTCTGCATGACTCCTCCTTTTGCGACGCGCAGCTGAATCATTAGACTTGCATACTACTGCTTGGTTGACCGACATCCATAGTCAAGTATTGCTCATTCTAGTCCGGCGGCCAGGGAAATGTGGGCCGGACGGCCGAGGTTTCAATCCGTTTGCCGCAGGATCCCCGTCTCGCCCTCGGACCGCCCGATCACCACCGCGCCGCAGGAATCGCTGAAGACGTTGACGCTGGTGCGGCACATGTCCAGCACCCGGTCCACCGCCAGGACCAGGCCGATGGCCTCGGCGGGCAGGCCCACGTAGGTCAGGATCAGGGCAATGGCCACCAGGCTGGCGGCGGGGATGCCCGCCACGCCGATGGAGGTGAGCAAGGCCAGGATGACCACCGCGAGCTGCTGGGCGATGCTGAGGTCCAGCCCGTAGGCCTGGGCGATGAACAGCACCACCGTGCACTCGTACAGGGCGGTGCCGTCCATGTTGATGGTGGCGCCCAGAGGCAGGACGAAGCTCACCACCCGCTCCGACACCCCGGCGTTCTGCTCCGCGCACTCCATGGTCAGGGGCAGGGTCGCGGAGGAAGAGGCCGTGGAAAAGGCGGTGAGCAGGGCCGGGGTCATGGCGCGGAAATGGCGTACGGGGCTCGCCCGCCCCAGCACGCGCACGATCAGGGGCAACACCACGAACATGTGCAGGGCCAAGCCCGCCAGCACGGTGAAGAAGAACACCAGCAGGGGCCGGAAGGCCTCCAGGCCCGCGGTGCTCACCATCTTGGCCACCAGGGCGAAGACCCCCAGGGGGGCGAAGCGCATCACCAGACCGGTGATGCCCATCATCACCTCGGCCATGCCCTCCCAGAAGCGGGTCATGGTCCCGGCCAGGTCCTTGCGCAGACGGGTGATGAAATAGCCGAACAGCAGGCTGAAGGTGATGAGTCCCAGCATCTGGCCCTGGGCGGCGGCGGCCACCACGTTGGTGGGCACCATGCGCAGGAAGATCTGCACCAGGTCGCCCGTGCCGTGTCCGGTGACGTGGGCCAGTACCGTGCCCGTCTCGGCGGACAGGCCCAGCATCGCCCTGGCCGGGTGTCCGTCCACCACCCCGGGACGGACCAGGTTGGACAGGGCCAGGCCCAGCAGGATGGCCAGCAGGCTGGTCATCAGGTAATAGCCCAGGGTCTTGGCGCCCAGCCGGCCCAGGCCCTCCACCCCACCCTTGCCGGCCACGCCGATGATGATGGAAGACACCACCAGGGGCACGATGAGCATCTTCAGGGCGTTGAGGAACAGGGTGCCGACGAAATCGTAGACCGCCGTCAGGGACACCCCGAACAGGGTGGCATCCGGCCCCGTGGCCATGCCCGTCACGGCGGCCAGGGCCACCGCGATCAGCACCTGCCAGTGCAGCTTGAGCTTGCTCATGGGCGCAACCTTAGGGCCTGTTAACACTAATTTCACCCATGCGTTGCCACGAAAATGCGATGGATGCGAGGCGCAAAGCGGGGCGAATGGTCATTCCATTCGCAAGCTTTGCAACGTGGCAGACGCGCTTTTGTCGTGGCAACCC
>JBJKSP010000432.1:0-13781 GCA_046703865.1 Thiobacillaceae bacterium | reverse complement strand
ATCCCGATGCCCGGGAGTCCCTCCGGCTGGCCAGTCGTCTGGTGGTGCTGCAGGAACGCGGCCTGGATGAACTGGCGCCGGACCTGAAGGCCAAGACCCGAGTCATCTACCAGTCCGCCCCGTCCCGCAAACCCGGTCGCAAGACCAGGCGCGGTTTCGATCTGTGCGTGGTGGCCCATCTGCGGGAGGAAAAGGACCCCTTCCGGGCCGCATACGCAACGGGGCTGCTGCCAGCGGATTCACGCATCCGGGTGCGCCATGTGGGCGGCGCCCTGTCCCCGGACATGGCTGAGGAGGCCGCGCGCTGCGCCGAGACCTATCCGCGCTGGCGCTGGCTGGGTCCGCGCGGCCACGGCGGGACCCGACGATGGATCGCAGCCAGCCGGTTGCTGGTCCTGTCGTCGCGCCTGGAGGGCGGGGCCAACGTCATCTGCGAGGCGGTCACTGCCGGCGTACCCGTCCTCGCATCGGACATCCCGGGCAACCTGGGCATGCTGGGCGAGGATTACCCGGGGTACTATCCTGTGGGGGACACGGCTGCCCTGGCCGGGCTCATGGACCGGGCAGAACGGGACCCGGTGTTCTACGCGGGGCTCGCCGAGCGTTGCGCGGCCCGCACAGCACTGTTCCACCCGGCCCGGGAGGCCGCCGCCGTGCAGGACTTGTTACGAGAGGCAACAGCATGACCGCACCCATCCTCAACCAGGCGCCCCGCCTGACCCAGCTGTCCCATGGCGGCGGCTGCGGCTGCAAGATCGCCCCGGCCGTATTGGAGCAGATCCTGGCCGACACCCCCTTCGCCAAGGGCATCGCGGCCGATTTCCCGGACCTGCTGGTGGGCATCGAGTCCAGCGACGATGCGGCGGTCTGGCGGCTCAACGAGCGCCAGGCCATCGTCGCCACCACCGATTTCTTCATGCCCATCGTGGACGACCCCTATGAGTTCGGTCGCATCGCCGCCACCAACGCCATCTCCGACGTCTATGCCATGGGCGGCCGGCCCCTGTTTGCCCTGGCCCTGGTGGGCATGCCCTTGGACAAGCTGCCCCACGAGGTGATCCGGCGGATACTGGCCGGCGGCGAGTCGGTCGCCCGGGCCGCGGGCATCCCCATCGCCGGTGGGCATTCCATCGACTCCCAGGAGCCCATCTACGGCCTGGTGGCCCTGGGTGTGGTGGATCCTGCCCGGGTCAAGAAGAACGACGACGGCCGGGACGGCGACCTGCTGATACTGGGCAAGGGGCTGGGGGTGGGCATCTATTCCGCCGCCCTGAAGAAGGACGCCCTGCCGGAATCGGGCTACCGGGCCATGCTCGCGAGCACCACCCAGCTCAACACCCCAGGCACCGAACTGGGCGAGATGGACGGCGTGCACGCCCTGACCGATGTCACCGGATTCGGCCTGCTGGGCCACACCCTGGAGCTTGCCCGGGGTTCGAGTCTGACCGCCCGCGTCGCGTTTTCCGATGTGCCCGTCCTGCCCCAGGTGCCGGAACTGATCCGGGCCGGGTTCGTCACCGGCGCCAGCAAGCGCAACTGGGCCAGTTACGGGGGCGAGGTGGATCTGTTCCAGGGTTGCACTGACTGGCAGCAGGCCGTGCTCACCGATCCCCAGACCAGCGGCGGGTTGCTGGTGGCCTGCGCAGAGGAGGCGCGGGATGCAGTCATGGAGGTGTTCCGCCGCCACGGGTTCGGGCAAGCGGCGGTGATCGGGCGGCTGGAGATCGGGCCGGGCCGGGTGGTGGTCGAGCCCTAGGATCTATCCCCAGACGCATGAGGGGGTTTGCCGGGCCAGGGCGCTGTCCGTGGCCTTTGCGAGGATGGATAAGGCTTGATTTTGCGTCGCCGGATGGGGGGGTTACAATCGAATCAGCCAAAGGCCATGGACATGGAAAACGCAAACTTCACCGATCATTTCCTGATCGCGATGCCCAACATGTTGGACCCCAATTTTTCCGGGACGCTGACCTATATCTGCGATCACGGGGAACAAGGCGCCTTGGGCGTGGTGGTCAACCGGCCGATCGAGTTGTCCCTGGACAAGCTATTCGAGCAGATCGGGCTGGAACTGGTGGATAACAGGCTGCGTGATCTGCCCGTCTACTATGGCGGCCCGGTTCAGGTCGAACGGGGTTTCGTGCTGCACCGTCCCATCGGTGAATGGAACTCCACCCTCTCGGTCAACGAGCGGGTGGGACTGACGACCTCCAAGGACATCCTGGAGGCCACCGCCCGCCGCGAGGGTCCGGAGCAGATCCTGGTGACCCTGGGTTATGCGGGCTGGGGCCCGGGGCAGTTGGAGAACGAGATCAAGCAGAACGCCTGGTTGACCGTGCTGGCCAGCACGGACGTCATCTTCGAACTGCCGGCCGAGGAGCGGTTGCCGGCGGCCATGCAGCTGCTGGGCATCGATCTTTCCATGCTTTCCGAGGAAGCAGGGCACGCTTGAACGGTCCGGGAAGCAAGGGCACCGTGCTGGCCTTCGATTTCGGCCTGAAACGCACCGGCGTGGCGGCGGGGGAATGGGAAACCCGCCTCGCCCATCCCCTGGAGACCATCGTCGAAGAAACCAATGAGGGGCGCCTTGCACGCATCGCCGCGTTGCTGGCGGAATGGCACCCGGTGGCGTTGGTGGTGGGGCTGCCTCTGGCACTGGATGGCGGGGAAGGCGAGCTGGCCCGCCGCTGCCGGCGCTTCGCGAACCAACTGGCCGGACGTTACGGGTTGCCGGTAGACTTGGTGGACGAACGCCTGACCTCTGTGGATGCCGGGGAACGGCTCAGCCAGGCGGGCCTGTTCGGCCCGGGCCGCAAAGAGGCCTTGGACAGCTTGGCGGCGCAGCGCATCCTTCAGGATTATTTCGAGCAATCATGCAACTGCCCGAACCCGATGAATTGATCGATGGGCTCGTCCACCAGATCCGGGCCGATCTGCAGTTGGACTGGGCACTGCTGGGCATACACACCGGCGGTGTGTGGGTGATGGAGGCGCTGGTGGAACGCCTCGGGGTGGATATCCCCCGGGGTGTGTTGGATATCTCCTTCTACCGGGACGACTTCTCCCGCATCGGCCTGCATCCAGAGGTCAAACCCTCACATATCCCCTTCGATGTGGAGGACAGGCACATCCTCCTCATCGACGACGTGCTCTATACGGGGCGTACCGTGCGCGCGGCCATGAACCTGGTCTTCGATTACGGTCGGCCGGCCGCCATCCAGCTGGCGGTTCTGGTGGACCGGGGCGGCCGCGAACTGCCGGTGTGTCCGGATTATGCGGGTCTCAAGCTGGATCTGGCGCCCGATCAGCACATCTCCCTGGTGCGCGGCGAGGCCGGCTACCTTGCCTTCGTCATGGCGGGGCCGACATGAGCCTGGTGCATGCATCCCCACCGGGGATGGGCGTCGCTGCAGTGATAGCCCGCCTCCGGCGGACAAGCGGTGAAACGTATTCGATGGACGGGGCATGGCCAGTATGAGGGGAGCGGCATGGGCAGCAACCTGCAGCTGACACCGGAAGGGCGGCTGCGTCATTTGCTGACCCTGGAGGGGTTGCCGGCCCGCATCCTGACCGAGATCCTGGATACTGCCCAGTCTTTCGTTTCAGTGGGTGACCGGGAAGTGAAGAAGGTCCCGCTGCTGCGGGGCAAGGCCATCTTCAACCTGTTCTTCGAGAACTCCACACGCACCCGGACCACCTTCGAAATCGCCGCCAAGCGCCTCTCGGCGGACGTGGTCAACCTCAATATCGCGTCCTCGGCCCAAAGCAAGGGCGAGACCCTGCTGGATACTGTGGCCAATCTCTCGGCCATGCAGGCAAACATGTTTGTGGTGCGCCATGCCTCCAGCGGCGCCCCTTATCTCATCGCCCGCCACGTGGCCCCCCACATCCACGTGGTCAACGCCGGCGACGGCCGCTGTGCCCATCCCACCCAGGGCCTGCTGGACATGTTCACCATCCGCCATTACAAGGGTGCCTTCCACAACCTGAGGGTGGCCGTGGTGGGGGACGTGCTGCACTCCAGGGTGGCCCGCTCCCAGATCCACGCACTGACCATCCTGGGCTGCCCGGAGGTCAGGGCGGTGGCACCCAAGACCCTGTTGCCCCGTGACGTGGAAAGCCTGGGGGTGCATGTGCACCACCGGATGGACACCGGTATCCGGGATTGCGATGTGGTGATCATGCTGAGGCTGCAGAACGAGCGCATGCAGGGGGCACTGCTGCCTTCACCCCAGGAGTACTACAAGTACTGGGGGCTGACCCCGGATAAACTCAAGCTTGCCAAGCCCGACGCCATCGTCATGCATCCGGGCCCCATGAACCGCGGTGTCGAGATCGATTCCGACGTCGCTGACGGCAGGCATTCCGTGATCCTGCGCCAGGTGACCTTCGGCATTGCGGTGCGCATGGCGGTCATGAGCTTGCTGGCGGGGCATTGACAACCAATGATGGGGGATGGGGGATGGGTGAAGGGATAGTGCTACCAGCCATCAAGGGGATTGCCGTCTCCCATTCCTCATCCCTCACGCCCGTGTTTTGAAAATGAAGATCCTGATCAGGAACGGCCGCGTCATCGATCCCGCCACCGGACTGGATGGGGTGCAGGACCTGTGCGTTGCGGCCGGGCGCATCGTCGCCCTGGAGGGCGCCCCGGCCGAGTTCCACGCCAACATGGAGGTCGACGCCAGCGGCTTGGTGGTCTGCCCGGGTCTGGTGGACCTTTCTGTTCGGCTGCGGGAGCCCGGATACGAATACATGGCCACCCTGGAGACGGAGATGCACGCCGCGGCGGCGGGCGGGATCACCTCCCTGGCCTGTCCGCCCGACACAGACCCCCCCCTGGACGAGCCAGGGCTGGTGGAGATGCTCAAGTTCCGGGCCAGGAACATGCCCGGTCCCCATGTCTATCCGCTTGGCGCACTCACCTGGAAGCTGCAGGGCGAACGGCTTACGGAGATGGCCGAATTGACCGAGGCAGGCTGTGTCGCGTTCACCCAGGCCGACGTCCCGATGCTTGACACCCGGATCCTGCTCCATGCCCTGGAGTATGCCGCCACTTTCGGTTTTCCCGTCTGGCTGCGTCCCCAGGATGGCTATTTGTCCAGAAACGGCGTGGTGCACGATGGAGTGGTGGCCGCGCGGCTGGGCCTGCCCGCCATTCCCGTGCCGGCCGAGACGGTGGCCCTGCAGTCCATCCTGCTCCTGGTGCGCGAGACCGGGGCACGGGTGCACCTGTGCCGGCTATCCAGCCGCGCCGGCGTGGAGATGGTGCGCCAGGCCAAGGCCGATGGCCTGCCCGTGACCTGCGACGTGGGCATCCATCACGTCCATTTGTCGGAGATGGATACCTCGGACTTCAACTCCAACTGTCACCTGGTCCCCCCCCTGCGCAGCCTCCGCGACCTGGAGTCGCTGCGTCAGGCCCTGGCGGACGGCATCATCGATGTCGTCTGCTCCGACCATGCCCCGGTGGACGACGACGCCAAGGAGCTGCCGTTTCAGGAAAGCGAACCGGGGGCGACCGGCCTGGAGCTGCTGCTGCCCCTGACCCTGAAATGGGCCGAGGAACTGGATGTGCCCCAGAGCCGCGCACTGGGCTGCATCACCCACCGCTCTGCCGAAATCCTGGGCATCGATGCCGGAACCCTGGCCATAGGCAAGCCGGCGGACATCTGCATCTTTTCCCCGGAGGCGGACTGGACGGTGAACGCCAAGTCTCTGCACAGCCTGGGCAAGAACAGCCCTTATCTGGGCATGGAGGTTCAGGGGCAGGTCCAGTTCACCCTCATCGACGGCCATCTGGACTTTCGCCGCAACGGCCATCGGATTCGGCACAACCACGGCTGAGGGTCGTATGGTCGTGATCCAGCTCGACGATAGACCGGCTGGATGCGGTTGTGGTTAACGCAACAGCCGCCGGCGTGTCAGCCGCAGACCTACCCGGAACCCCAGGATTCCATAGCCCAGCAAAGCCAGGCAATGCAGCGGTATGGCATCCGGCCACCGGCCCAGCACCAGCGGCCGGGCCAGCTCGATGGCAAGGGTCAGCGGCAGCCATTGTGCTGCGACTTGCAGCCAGGCCGGCAGGGCATTGGTGGGATAGAACACCCCCGAGAGCAGGGTCATGGGGGTGATGGCCAGGGTGAAGTAGTACATGAAGAAATCGTAGTTGGGGGCCACGGCATTGACCATGAGTCCCAGACCGGAGAAACAGAGCCCCGTCAGCACCACCACCGGCAGCAACCACAGGGTCAGCCAGAAGTCCGCCTCTAGGTTCAGGCTCCAGATCACCACCAGGATGGCCAGGCCGGAGAGCAGGCTTTTGGACGCGGCCCACAGCCACTCGCCCAACAGGACGTCGTCCAGGGTCAGGGGGGTGTTGAGAATGGCGTCCCAGGTCTGCTGCACGTGCATGCGCGAGAAGGCGGAGTACAAAGTCTCGAAGGTGGCGCTGTTCATGACGCTGTAGGCCAGGGTCCCCGCCGCCAGGAAGGTGAGGTAAGGCACACCGCCCACCGCGCCCAGGAATTTGCCAAGACCGTAGCCCAGGCCCAGCATGTACAGCAGGGGATCGGCAAGATTGCCCAGGATGGAAGGCAGGGCCAGCTTACGCCAGACCAGGTAGTTGCGGTGCCAGACGGGATACCACTGCAACAGCGGGGATGAGGGATGAGGAATGAGGGTCGGGAAGGGCGTTTCGTCTAGGCCGTCGCGATTGTCCCATTCCTCCTTCCTCATCACCCATTCCTCTCCTCAGTCCCTCAAATCCCGGCCGGTGAGCTTGAGGAACACGTCCTCCAGGTCGGCCGGCCTGTGCAGATACCGCAGGGCGCTACGGTGTTCCAGGTCGGCCACGACTGACTGGGGGTCGTCCGTGTAGCAGAACAGGGTCTCGCCGGCCAGTTCGCAGCGTCGGCACAGCCGATCGGCGCAGGCGTGCCAGTCGGACAGGCCCTCGCCGTAAACCTCCACAACGTGGGGTTCGATATGGGTCTCGATCAGTTCCCGGGGCGAGCCTTCGGCGATGATGCGGCCCCGGTCGATGATGCTGATTACGTCGCACAGGCGTTCCGCCTCATCCATGAAATGAGTGGTGAGCAACAGGGTCTTGCCCTGGGCGATGAGCCGGCGCAGCCTCTGCCAGACCAGGTGGCGTGCCTGGGGATCCAGGCCGGTGGTGGGCTCGTCCAGCACGATGAGTTCGGGGTCGTTGACCAGGGCCCGGGCCAGGGTGAGGCGCCGCTTCATCCCTCCTGACAGGGCAGGCACCTTGGCCTGTTCCCTGCCGTCCAGTCCGGCAAACTCCAGCAGATCCGGGATGCGCGGAGCCAGTTCTCTCGGGCGGAGCCCGAAATAGCGACCATAGGCCAGCAGGTTTTCCCGCACGCTGAAGTCCGGGTCCAGGTTATCGACTTGGGGGACCACCCCGACCCGGTGTCGGGCGGCAGAGGACTGTGCCGGCATGGGGTGGCCCAGCAGACGGATGTTGCCCTGATCCGCATGGATGAGTCCCAGGGCCAGACGCAGGGTGGTGGTCTTACCGGCCCCATTGGGGCCCAGTAGTCCGTGGCAGCGGCCCGAAGCCACCGTCAGGTCAATGTCATCCACCACGGCCACGCCGGCATAGCGCTTGGTCAGGCCTTGAATTAACAGAGGAGGAACGGGCCCGGGAACGATTCTGCGAGTAACGTCATTTAGGTCGGTGGCAGGCACAGCTTCTCCACAATTGCCTGCAGCGACCTGAGCTTGCCGTGAAAGAAATGGCCGGCACCGGCCACGACCAGGACGGGAATGTCATATTGTCGTCCATATTGCTGAACGGCTGCCAGGGGGATGAGTTCGTCGATCTCGCCGTGAATGATGGTGGTAGGCAGGGCCGGCGGATCGAAGGCATACAGAGTGACGGCCGGTCCCACCATGATCAGCTGGCGGGCGGCCAGCCGGCGGGCAACCCGATGCTGCACATAGGCCCCGAAGGAGAAGCCCATCAGGGTCCAGGGCAGATTGCCGAAATGGGGCGCCACGGCTTGCGCCAAGGCCACCAGGTCATCGGTTTCGCCCACGCCCAAGTCATGCTCTCCGTCGCTTCCGCCCACGCCGCGGAAATTGGGCCGCACTGCCACCAGGCCGCGGGCCAGGGCAGCACGGGCCAGGGTCCGGGCCACCTTATTGTCCAGGGAGCCGCCGTGAAGGGGATGGGGGTGGGCGACGAGGGCCAGCCCCAGGTGTTCGCCCTCCGGGACCTCGATCAGGGTCTCGACCGTTCCGGCGGGGACCTTGATGCGCAGCTTGTGATGCTTCACGGCAGCCGCAGGCGTTCCACGATGCGGCCGTGCTGCAGGTGCTCCTCGATGATCTCGTCGATGTCCGCCTCATCCACATAGGTGTACCAGACGGCGTCCGGATAGATCACGCATACGGGGCCCTCACTGCAACGGTCGAAGCAGCCGGCCCGGTTCACCCTGCACGGCCCGCCCTTGCCGTGCAGGCCCATGCGCTTGGCCTTGTTCTTGGCATATTCGAACAGGGCCTCGGCGTTGTGCTGGGAGCAGCAGGCACCCCCGTCCTCGCGCACGTTAAGGCAGAAGAACAAATGGCGCCGGTAGTAGCTCATGGCCCCGATCTCAAGTCAGTTCGTCATATTTGGCGCAGGAGCCCTTGGCCTTTTCCACTGGGTATTTGCGGGCGTTGATGGCCAGTTTGTCCGCTGCCGCCTGGAGCAGGTCCACCTCCAGCAGGTTGGCCAGGCTCACCAGGTAGATCAGCACGTCGGCCATCTCCTGACGCACCGCCTCGCGCGTGGCCGCGGGTAATGCCAGGCTTTGCTCGGGCGTGAGCCACTGGAAGGGTTCTAGCAATTCGGCGGCCTCCACCACCAAGGCAGCGGTGAGGTTCTTGGGGGTGTGGTATAGATGCCAGTCCCGTTCGTGCCCGAATCGGCGTACGGCCTCGGCGAGTTCCTGCAGAGTGTCCATGGCTACGGCATGCTCCTTGCTACTTACCGTTCCAGTGTAACACCGGGCTGTGTGTCCTGATTTCCGCTGCCATCACGACGGCATGACGCTATCAGGGCTTATGGCATAATCCGTCGCGTCCAATGACACTAGGAAGGGGCCGCCATGAATCGTTTCTTCTTTATTTTGATTCCCCTGGTACTGGCTGCGCTCGCCGGCTGCTCGCACACGCCGGTCTTCCCGCCTGCTCCCGCCAAGGCCGTCGGTGCCTCGAACTGGAACTATCTGCTCGGTCCCGGCGACTCGGTCAACGTATTCGTCTGGGGTAATCCCGAGGTCTCGGGTAGCTTTCCGATCCGGCCCGACGGAAAGATGACCATGAACCTGATCGAGGACCTTCCCGCTGCCGGCAAGACCCCGACCCATCTGGCCCGCGACATCGAGAAGGCCTTGTCCAAGTATATTCAGGATCCCATTGCCACGGTGATCGTAGCTGGTGGTAAGGGGCCCTATAGCCAACAGATCCGCGAGAACGGCGAGGCGGCCAAACCCCAAGCCCTCAACTATAGCCAGGGGATGTCGTTAATCGACGTGATGATCGCCGTGGGTGGCTTGACGGATTATGCCGACGGCAACAAGGCCAGCATCCTGCGCATGGTGGACGGCAAACCCCAGCAATACACGGTGCGTATCGACGATCTGCTCAAGGATGGTGACATTTCGGCCAATGTCGAAATGCAGCCCGGGGACGTGCTGATCATCCCGGAGAGCTGGTTCTGAGGTCTTTGGGTGGGCGGCCGATGATTGTAACGGAGGGGTATGAACGAAGCATTTGAGCAGATACTGGGCTACCTGCGGGGGGTCTGGCGCAGACGGTGGCTGGTCTTGGGCGTTGCCTGGCTTGTGTGTCTGGTGGGATGGGCGTGGATCTATGCCTTGCCCAACGAGTATCAAGCCCAGGCCCGTGTCTACGTCGATACCCAGTCTCTGCTGCGGCCCCTCTTATCCGGTTTGGCGGTCCAGCCCAATGTGGATCAGCGGATCTCCATGGTCACGCGCACACTTCTCAGCCGCCCCAATCTGGAAAAGGTCGCTCGTATGACCGACCTGGATTTGCGCGCCAAGACCAAGAAGCAGGCGGACGAACTCTATAGCGATCTCGCGCGGCGCATTGGCATAGGGGGCACTGATCGAGAGAATCTTTACACGATCTCCTTCACCAATCCCAACCCCGACTTGGGTAAACGAGTCGTCGAATCCCTCCTGACCATATTCACCGAGAGCAGTCTCGGGGGTACGAGACAAGATCTGTCCAGTTCCCAGAAATTCATCGATGATCAGATCGCGAGCTATCAAGCCAAGCTGCTGGCGAAAGAAAAGGAGCTGGAGCAATTCAAGCGAGCGAATTACAACCAGTTGCCCTGGGAAGGTAAGGATTTCTACGCCACCCTCAACGAGACCGATGCCACCCTGCGTCAGGCCAACATGGATTTGCAAGAGGCCGTGAACCGGGAGAAACAGCTGAAACAACAGCTGGCAGACCAGGACGAGACGATCTCAACACCCGTTCAAGCCGCGCCCACGAACAATGTTCTCGATGCCAGGATTGCGGCCCTCCAGACGCAACTGGACAACCTCCGCTTGCGCTACACCGATCTGCATCCCGAAGTCCAACGCACCAAACAACTGATCGCGGCCCTTCAGGCGCAGGAACGCAATGAGGCGAAAGCTGACCGCAGTTCCGATGCTGCTTCCATCAAGGCCCAGAATCCCCTCTACCAACAACTGTCCATCGCCATCGCTGAGGCGGACGCCAATGTCGCCTCGTTGCGCGCCCGGGTCAAGGATCTCAACGACCAACGGGCCAAGGCCTTGCGATCCATCGACCGTATTCCCCAGCTTCAGGCCGAATACACCCAGCTCACGAGGGATTACCAGCAATACAAGGATTACTACGCCCAGTTGCTCCAGCGCAAGCAGCAGGCGGTATTCACGGGTGAAGTGGAAAGCAAGACGGATACGGTGGACTTTCGCGTCGTCGATCCCCCCCGCGTATCGAACAAGCCGGTCAAACCCAATCGGCCTGTGCTCATATCCGCGACCCCAGTGGGGGGGGATGGCCGCTGGTATCGCCCTCGCCTTTCTGCTGGCGCAGTTGAGGCCGACCGTACAGACCCGCCGCCAGTTGCGTGAACTTACCGGCCTTCAGCCCTTGGGTTCCGTGACGCGTGTTGAGACCGACCGGACCAAACGCCGTAAACGGCGACTGGATCTGAGCTTCTGGTCCGGTGTGCTCATGTTGGCGCTGGCCTACGGGATCTTGATGGTTTATTACGTATTCCTATCCCCGGCCGCCTGAACGGACTCAAGGAGAATGCCATGAGCATCATAGAAAAGGCTGCGAGCAAGCTGGGTACAGGTGTGCCGGACCCGGCGGCTGCGGCCAGGGCCGATAGCCCGGACAAAAGCCTGATAGAAGAATCCGTCGACAAGGCGACGGCATCACTTCAGTCGGCTGCAAATCCGAAGAGATCGAGACAAACACCCGTGGACGATGAAGGTCCTGCGACCGTATGGGGAGGTCCGGCCACCTCAAGACAGGTTTCGGTGGATGTCCATAGGCTGCGGGCCATGGGCATGCTGACACCTGAAGCGGGGCGCAGCAAGATCGCGGAAGAGCTTCGGCTCATCAAGCGTCCCCTGTTGGCCAGGGCTTTGGGACAAGGCGACACCCAACCGGTAGAAAGCGGCAACCTGATCATGGTCACGAGCAGCCTGCCTGGTGAGGGAAAATCTTTCACCGCCATCAATTTGGCCATCAGCATGTCGACAGAAATGGAAAACACGGTCCTGTTGGTGGATGCGGATGTGGCCAAGTCAGCGGTGTTGCAATATTTGGGCATGCGGGCGGAGAAGGGGCTCATCGACGTGCTGCGCCACCCTGATCTACCGCTCTCTGATGTCCTGATCAAGACTGATATTGCCAGTCTCAGCGTGCTGCCGGCAGGTGAGACCTATGGCCACGCCAACGAACTTCTTGCCAGCTCGGCCATGCAGTCGTTCGTGAGGGAGATCGCCACCCGCTATCCGGATCGGATCATCGTTTTCGATTCCCCGCCGCTCTTGTCCACGAGCGAGGCATCGGTACTGGCGAAGTATATGGGCCAGATCGTGTTCGTCGTGGAGGCGGACCGTACCCCGCAAGAGGCCATCTCGGATGCACTGACCCATATTCAGGATTGTGAGCATATCGGATTGGTGCTCAACAAGGCGCCTTCCCGTTCGGCCGGCGGCGACTACTACGGCTACGGCTATGGCTACGGCTATGGCTCCGGCTATGGTGAATATGGGTCTTAAGCAACTCACGGCCTTGGGTGTCCTCGCCGCCGCGCTCATCGCGAACCCGGTATCGGCAGCGAACTGGAAACCCCAGTTCAGCCTCTCCGCTTCCGAGATCTATACGGACAACGTGGATCTCCAACCGTCCGGCAGCAGAGACTCGGCCTTCGTGACCCAGGTCACCCCCACCATCCGGCTGGATGGCAAGGGCGGCAGGCTGAGCTTGCATGCGGAATACAGCCTGCAAGGGATGTACTACTCCGGGGGCAGCAATACCACGGCGCTCAACAACAGACTGAATGCGACTGCCAAAGCGATCCTGGCAAAGGACCTGCTGTTCTTGGATGCCCGTGCAACCATCGGCCAGGGATACCTGTCCCTGAACGGTCCGTTGAGCACGGGGCCATCCATTGGCACGGGGACATCGGTCAACCCGGGCGGCATCGATACCCTGGCCGGCTCCAACAACCAGACCACGGTGGGCACCTATTCCATCTCGCCCTATATCAAGCGCCGGATAGGTTCCCTGGCGGATGTGGTGGCACGTTTGACCCATGATGCCGTGGTGGTCGGCAGCGCCGGCGGCGGCAACAGCCAGACCAACCGCTTCAATTTCTCCGCCAGCAGCAGGACATACTTTCAGCCTGTGACCTGGAATGCCAGATATTCTTGGCAAAATACCTCGTTCCAGGACACGCCGGATTCCAGGACTGAGTCGGGTGACTTGAACGCACGCGTGAGGCTGACGCGAAAGTTCGGCGCGCTGGCCCAAGTGCACAAGGAGAAGAACAACTTCCAGGGTGCGACCAACCAGGCCAGGGATTTCTCCTATTGGGGGGTCGGAGCTTATTACCAGCCCAGCCGATATTTTTCGGCCGACGCCGCCTACAATTTTTCCAGCTTTGGCAATTTTGTGAGCGGGAGCCTGTCCTTCAATCCGACCTCTCGTACCAGCCTGACCGCATCGACTACCGAGCGCGGGTTCGGCCGGTCGAATGCCCTGACGTTCAGCGAACACACCCGCAAGGCCTCTTACAGTCTGCGCTATCAGGAGCAGTTCAACACCGCCCGGGGGCTGCTGCTGTCACCGGTCGCTCTGTACGACGCCTATGTCTGCAACGGTTCGGATGTGTATGTGCCCGTGGGGACCCCGCCCCCCGATACGTCCTGTGTGTACGGGGGACAGACCGGAGCCACCTCCCCGATTGACACCACGGCGACCTTCGTATCCAAGGGTCTTACGGGGGCATTCAATTATCGATTGCGCAGGACCACCCTGACCCTGAGCCTGTTCAGCAACACAAGAGACTACCCCCAGACGGGGCAGAGCGACCGGTACAGAGGCATGCAGGCGACCCTGTCCATCAAGCCGATGGCAAGGACCACTTTCAGCCTGACGGGCGGAGAGTCCCAAGTCGAAGCTGTCGGCAGTACACAACAGGACCGTCTCTGGAATGTGGGCCTGATTGCAAATCGGAAAATTACGCATAA
>JBJKSP010000431.1:0-3012 GCA_046703865.1 Thiobacillaceae bacterium | reverse complement strand
CCTCCGAGCCGTCGATCTGTTCCGGCTTCAGGGTCTCCAGATAGGCGATGGTCTTGCGGACCCGCTCGATCAGCTCGGGGAAGCCCTGTTCGGTGTTCTGAAACTCCGGCGCCTCCGCCCCCGCCAGCCGCGCCGCGCCGTTCTTGGCGTGGTCGGCGGCCACCTGCACCTGCTTGGCGAAGTTGAACATGTCCGGATAAAGCCGGTAGTTGATCAGGACCGCCGGGTCGATGTTCCGGGCCTCGCAGTGGGCAGCGGCCTTTTCCAGGATCGCGGCGAGGTTGTTCAGCATGCGGATGAAGACCGGCACCGAGGCCTGGTACATGGAAAGGGTCATGGCAGTCGCTCCTGACGAGGGTTGGGACAATGGGGGTCATGACGGCATGATAGGACCGGCGGCGCGGCGCTTCACCCACGACCCGCATGGGGTTAAGACGCTGCGGACCGCCTTGCCGTTCCGTGCGGCGGGCGACCGCCCCTGCGGGCCTCAGCCGGAAGTCGCAACCCGATGCCAGACCAGGCACCGGTTGTTGGCGGGCATGGCCCGGTCTTCCTCCAGCCTGAGCCCGATCCCTTCCGCCAGGGCGTTCACCGCCTCGAAGTCCCGGATGCCCTGGTGCGCGCCCCGCGCCTTGAGCCACAGGTCGAACTTGGCGTTGCTCTCGCTGGTGAACTGCCCGCCGTAGTTGAACGGGCCGTAGACCGCCAGCTTCGCGTCCGCGGCCAGGACCTGCGCCAGGCCCGCGAACAGGCGCTCCACCTCGGGCCAGCCCATGATGTGCAGGGTGTTGGCGCTGAACACCGCGTCGAAATGCCCGCGCGGCCAGGTCCCGTTCACGTCCAGTTCCATGAGCGGCGGCGTGTTGGGCAGGCCCGCCTCGTCCAGCCACATCCGGATGCCGGCCAGGTTCTCGCGGCGGTCCGAGGCCTGCCAGACCAGGTGGGGCAGCGCCCGGGCGAAATAGACCGCATGCTGGCCCGTGCCGCTGCCGATCTCCAGGACGCGCGCCCGGTCCATGAAATGGTCCTGCAGCACCGCCAGGATTGGCTCCCGGTTGCGGTCGCAGGAGGGGGAATGGGGTTTTTCGGGGGTGTCCATGTCAGGGTCGCCTTCGGGTTTGCATATCAATCTTTGCCGTCATCTGTTCACACGAATTCTGCAGCCTGTCGCGCATCGATGAACAACCTTACGGCATGTTGGCATTCAAACCCGCATCATGCTAGATTCTAGCCAGACTGGCCAGAATCTGGGGAAAGATCATGCACACCGAATGGCAATTGCAGGAAGCGAAAAACAATCTGAGTCAGCTCATCAGACAAGCCCAGAGCGGCGAAGCCCAAGTGGTCACCGTACACGGCAAACCGACAGCGGTGGTCATCTCGGCGAAGGAATACGCCCGCCTCACCCGCCCTCGCAAAGGCAAGCTCTCCACCGCCTTGCTACGCCCTGATATTGCCGCCGAGGACCTGGACATCACACGCTCCCGCGATGTTGGCCGGAAAGTGGAGCTATGAGCTGGCTGCTCGACACCTGCGTACTGTCCGAATACATCAGAAAGACCCCGGCAGCCGCGGTAATCGGCTGGTTGGACGATCAAGATGAAGCCGGCCTCTACATTAGCGTCATCAGCCTGGGCGAAATCGAAAAGGGCATCCTCAAGCTCGGCGCTTCCGACAGCCGCCGCGCGCAGAAACTATCCAACTGGCTAAACAAGCTGGAACAACGCTTCGGGGACCGCACCCTGCCCCTGGACGCATCCGTCCTGCACGCCTGGGCACAACTCGCCGCCCAGGCCGAACTGGCAGGCACACCTCTCTCGGTGATGGATGGCCTGATCATGGCCACCGCCCAATACCACGGCCTCACCGTGGTGACCCGCAACGTTCAGGATTTCCGGACATTCCCCCGGGTCTTCGATCCCTGGACACAGATCGGGTAAGTCGGTTCGGCGCAACATCGCCCGCCTCAGGGTTGCGGATCATTGCGGCCACGGCTGCATCCGGCCCGTCAGGCGAACGGTGCCACGCCGATCAGCCACAGGTGTCCCCACAGGGCGAACAACACCCAGGCGACGGCCCCGATCACGATGGCCAGCACGTCCCGCGACCACGGCCCCGCCGGGTAGCGGGTGCCGGCGCGCCGGTCGCGGCGCCGCGCCGATATGTAATCCACGATGGCCCAGGCCAGGAAGGCGCCGAACAGCACGTAGTCGGCGGCGCGGGCGTTGGAGAGCAGGTGCGCGAAGGCCCAGAGCTTCACGCCCGCCACCATGGGATGCCCCACCGCGGCCTTCATGCGGGTCCCCGGCACATAGGCCGCCGCCACCAGCACGAAGGAAGGCAGCATGAGCAGCGCAGTGATGTGCCGCGTCCACACCGGCACCGCCCACAGCTCCGGCCCCGTCCGCGCCTCGCCGAAGCCCCAGACGATGAGCACGAAGCCGATCAGGGACAGGAGCGCGATGATGCCCTTCCAGGCGTTCAGCCCCATGCGCGCGACCTGCGCCGAGCGCCAGTCATCGGCGAAGATGCGCACCGAATGGGCACCGAGGAAGATCAGCAGGCCGAGTATCAGCAGGGTCATGGTCGGGTCTCCGGGTTCAGGATGGTGGGTCGCGGATCAGCCGCTCGCTTGCAGGCCCTCCGCATCGGCATGGCCAGACGGGAATTGTGGCAGCTCCATGGGACAAACAGGTGAATGATGCATTCGTTTCGTAGGAGCGGGCTCCTGCCCGCGAATTCCGTGGCCGCGAGCCGGAGCTCGCTCCTACAGGATGTCATGACCGCACTCGCCATTGCCAGGCCCATCAATTTTGCGGCCGGGAAAGTCCATCGCGATCCGGGCAACATGCGCTCCCCCTGAAAGATAACCTTTTCATAACAATTCCATCACATCCCTCAAGGGCGCGGATTCCTGTGCGATAAGGCCTCAGGGCGCGAATGGACGCGCCCGTCATCGAGGGAAGGAGAAGCCATGTCCGGAGTTTCGAGCTGTTCAGACAGCAACACCAC
>JBJKSP010000430.1:0-4609 GCA_046703865.1 Thiobacillaceae bacterium | reverse complement strand
CGGCTGGGGCACCGACATGGCAGCGGCGGCGCTGCAGGTGAACGCTGCCGTGTCCCAGATCCTGCCGACGCTGCCGGCTGGGACGCGCCTGGAAACGTTGCGCATGGACCCGACGGTGTTCCCCATCATCGCCTACAGCCTGACCTCGGACACGGTGCCGCTCACCCAGTTGCGCGACCTCGCCCAGTACCAGATCCGGCCGCTGCTCTCATCCGTCAACGGCGTGGCGCGGGTGGGGGTGGTGGGGGGCGCCGTGGAGGAATACCAGGTCCTGGTCGATCCCGCCCGCCTGCAGGCCTACGGCCTGTCCATGGACGGCGTGGCGCACGCGCTGTCCGCCGCCAACGTGATCACCGCCGTGGGGCGCCTGGAGGACCACTACAAGCTCTACCTGGTCATCGCCGACACCCGCTTCCACAACAGCAGGGAGATCGGCCAGACCGTGCTCGGGGCCGGCGCCAACGGCCTGGTGCGGCTGGAGGACGTGGCACGGGTACGCCGGGGCGTGGCGCCCCAGTGGATACGGGTCAACGCCGACGGCCACGACGCGGTGCTGTTCCAGATCTATCAGCAGCCCGGCGGCAACAGCGTGCAGATCGCCAAGGACGTGAAGGCCAGACTGGAGCAGTACCGCAGCCACCTGCCGCCGGGGGTCAGGCTGGCCAACTGGTATGACCAGAGCCGGCTGGTGGTGGCCTCGGCGGCCAGCGTGCGCGACGCCATCCTTCTGGGCATCGTCCTGGCCGCCGCGGTGCTCTGGCTGTTCCTGCGCAATGCCAAGGTGACGCTGATCGCCGTGCTGGTGGTGCCTGCGGTGCTGGCCACCACGGTGGTGCTGCTGGACACCCTGGGCATGAGCTTCAACATCATGACCCTGGGTGGCATGGCGGCGGCGGTGGGGCTGATCATCGACGACGCCATCGTCATGGTGGAGCACATCATGCGCCGCCTGCCGGAAGGACGGCTGCCCCACCACGAGCGGGTCATGGCCGCGGCGCTGGAGTTCTTCCGCCCCCTGGCCGGCTCCAGCGCCGCCACCCTGGTGATCTTCGTGCCCCTGGCCTTCCTCACGGGCGTGACCGGGGCCTTCTTCAAGGCCCTGGCGCTGACCATGGCCTCCAGCCTGTTCATCTCCTTCCTTGTGACCTGGCTGGCCGTGCCCATCCTGGCGGACCACTGGCTGAACGAAAAGGACGCGGCCGCCGCGCACGGGGGCCGCCTGACGGCCTGGTTTCATGTTCGCTACGAGTCCGTGATGCGACGCATGCTGACTCGCCCGGTGTGGCTGCTGCTGGGCCTGGTCCCACTGCTCATGGCCGGCTGGCTGGCCTTTCAGTCCGTGGGATCGGGTTTCATGCCGGCCATGGACGAGGGCGGCTTCATCCTCGACTATTACAGCCCGCCCGGTACCTCCCTGACCGAGACCGACCGCCTGCTGCGCCAGGTCGAGGCGATCATCCGGGCAGATCCCGCGGTCGAGACCTATTCGCGCCGCACCGGCACCCAGTTGGGCGGCGGCGTCACCGAGGCCAACCAGGGCGACTTCTTCATCAGGCTCAAATCCGGCCCTCGGCCGCCCATCGAAGCGGTCATGGACCGGATACGCCGCCAGGTGGAAGCCCAGGTGCCGGGCCTGAACATCGAGCTGGCCCAGCTGATGGAGGACTTGATCGGCGACCTCACCGCCGTGCCCCAGCCCATCGAGGTCAAGCTGTTCTCGGACGATCCCGCCGTGCTCGCACGCCTGGCAAAACAGACCGCCGCCGGCCTGGCAAGAATCCCGGGCGTGGTGGATGTGCGCGACGGCATCAATCCCGCCGGTGACGCCCTGGAGATCAAGGTGGACCGCGTGCGGGCGGCCCTGGAGGGGGTGGACCCGGACAGCGTCACGCGCATGCTGGGCGACATCCTGGGCGGCAGCGTCACCACCCAGATCCAGCGCGGGCCCAAAATGGTGGGCGTGAGGCTTTGGACCCCGGCGGATCTGCGCGACACGGAGACCAAGCTCTCCCAGCTGCTGCTGCGCGCACCGGACGGCCACCTGTTCCCGCTCAAGCGGGTGGCGAACGTGGTGGCGGTCAACGGCCAGCCCGAGATCAGCCGGGAGAACCTCAAGCGCATGGTGGCGGTCACCGCGCGCCTGAGCGGACGCGACCTGGGCTCCGCGGTGCGGGCGGTCAAGCGCATGATGGACCAACCGGGGCGCCTGCCCGCGGGGGTCTACTACGAGCTGGGCGGCCTCTACCACCAGCAGCAGATCGCCTTCCGGGGCCTCATGGGCGTGCTGGCGGCGGCCGTGGCCCTGGTGTTCCTGCTGCTGCTGTTCATGTACGAGCGCTTCCGCATGGCCTGGTCGGTGCTGGCCATGCCGTTGCTGGCGCTGTCGGCCGTGTTCATCGGCCTATGGGCGACGGGCATCGAACTGAACATCTCGGCCATGATGGGCATGACCATGATCGTGGGCATCGTCACCGAGGTCGCCATCTTCTATTTCTCCGAGTATCGCGACCTGGCCGAGACCCTGTCCCGGCGCGAGGCCCTCATCGAGGCAGGCAAGAACCGCATGCGGCCCATCGCCATGACCACCGTGGCTGCCATTCTCACCCTGCTGCCCCTGGCCTTCGCCATCGGCCAGGGCTCCGCCATGCAGCAGCCCCTGGCGGTGGCCATCATCGCCGGGCTCGCGGTGCAGCTGCCCCTGGTGCTGATGGTGATGCCGGTGCTGTTCGATCTGATGCACCGGAAGTCCGCATAATGTCGCGTTGCGGATAGGGACGATCGATGCGCATCCTGCTGGTGGAAGACGACCCCATGATCGGCGAGGCCGTGGGCGTCGCACTCAGGGACGCCGCCTATGCGGTGGACTGGGTGCGGGACGGCGTGGCGGCGGAACTGGCCCTGGCGAACCGGGAGCATCAGGCGGTGCTGCTGGACCTGGGCCTGCCCCGGCGCGACGGGCTGGAGGTCCTGCGCCGCTTGCGCGGCCAGGGGCTCAGTCTGCCGGTGATCGTCATCACCGCCAGGGACGCCGTGGAGGACCGCATCAAGGGGCTGGACCTGGGCGCCGACGACTACCTGATCAAGCCCTTCCAGGTGGGCGAGCTGCTGGCCCGCCTGCGCGCGGTCATCCGGCGCCAGGGGGGGCAGGCCGGACCGGTCCTGGGCAACGGCGTCATCAGCCTGGACCCCTCGACCCGGGAGGCGCGCCGGGGCGAGGCCGTGCATGTCCTGAGCGCCCGGGAATTCGCACTGCTGCATGCGCTGTTGCTGCGGCCGGGGGCGAACCTGACCCGTGGGGAGCTTGAGGAACGCATTTACGGCTGGAACGAGGAGGTCGAGAGCAACGCGGTGGACTTCCTCATCCACGGCGTGCGCCGGAAGCTGGGCGCCGACGCCATCAAGAACGTGCGCGGGGCGGGCTGGCGCGTGGACAAGGGTCCGTGAGCCGTTCCCTGCAACGCCAGCTCTCGGTCACGCTGTCGCTGGCCATCGTGCTGGCGGGCCTGGTGGCGGCCGTGGCGTCCTTCGGCTTCGCCTACTCCGAGGCCCAGGAGTTCCAGGACGAGACCCTGAGGCAGATCGCCGCCCTGTCCTCCGGCGGCGATGCCGGCGGCCCGGACGTCATCAGCGGGACCATCGTCGATTCCGACTCCCCCATCCTGGTCATCCGCCTGCCGCGGGCCACGCGGCCGGCCTGGCTGCCGCCCGATCTGCCGCCCGGCTTCCACACCCTGTCCGACGGACGCGACCGGATGCGCGTGTTCGTCCGCGATTGGGGCGAAGGCAGGCGCACGGTGGTGGCCCAGGCGACGGACGTGCGCGACGACAGCGCCCTGGACAGCGCCCTGCGCACCCTGGCTCCCCTGCTGGTCTTCGTGCCCCTGCTGGTCTGGGTGACGGCGCGCATCGTGGGCCGTGAGCTCACGCCGGTGAGGCTGCTGGCCAACACCCTGGACGGACAGTCCGCCGAGCGCCTGCGGCCGCTCCCGGACCGCGACGTGCCCCTGGAGATCGCCTCCTTCGTCCATGCCATCAACCGCTTGCTGGAGCGGGTCACCCTGCTGATGGGCGAGCAGCGGCGCTTCATCGCCGATGCCGCCCATGAGCTGCGCAGCCCGCTGACTGCACTGTCCCTGCAGGTGCAGAACCTGGAAGCGGCCGATTCGCCGGAAACCGCGCGCACACGCATGGAGCCCTTGAAGGCCGGCATCGAGCGCGCACGGCAACTGACCGAACAGCTCCTCACCCTGGCCAGGACCCAGGCCGGCACGTCGACGGAAGAACGGGTCGACGCCTCGATGCTCGTGCGGGAACTGATCGCCGACTATCTGCCCCTGGCCGA
The DNA here is from genome assembly GCA_046703865.1 of Thiobacillaceae bacterium. Taxonomy (GTDB): domain Bacteria; phylum Pseudomonadota; class Gammaproteobacteria; order Burkholderiales; family Thiobacillaceae; genus JBJKSP01. The sequence continues at coordinate 267 of JBJKSP010000430.1, read as the reverse complement.
ACGGAAGGACATCGATCTGGGCATGGATGCCGACGCCCCCATCAGCCTGAGGACCACCGCCGAGCTCCTCGGGCTGATCCTCAGGAACGCGCTGGACAACGCCCTGCGCTTCACTCCCACCAAGGGGGCCATCACCCTGCGTCTCCGGGTGGTGGAGGAAGACGCCGTCATCGAGGTCATCGACAACGGGCCGGGGATTCCGGCATCGGAGCGGGATCGGGTGTTCGAGGCCTTTTATCGCCCGGAGGGTGCGCAGGGCGGCGGCAG
>JBJKSP010000429.1:0-2589 GCA_046703865.1 Thiobacillaceae bacterium | reverse complement strand
CCCTCCACGCCCGGCCGACCCCAACTCCCTCCCGTGTCCCAGCGACAGCCCGCCCCGATGGCGCGGCTATGCCGCTACATCGAGACGTCCGAAGACAGCCCGAGTCTCCGGGAGCTGGCCGATCATGCAGGACTCAGCCCCCACCACCTGCACCGCGTCTTCAAGGCCGTCACGGGTGTCACGCCCAGGGCCTATGCCGCGGCCCGGCGCGCCGAGCGCGTCCGACTTGAACTGGCGCGCGGCGCAACGGTCACCGAGGCCATCTACGGCGCCGGCTACCATTCCAGCGGACGCTTCTACGAGACCGCCGACCGGGTATTGGGCATGACGCCCGGCCGCTATCGCGCAGGCGGCGACGGCACCGAAATCCGCTTTGCCGTCGGACGATGCTCCCTGGGGGCCATCCTGGTGGCCGCCAGCGAGGTCGGCGTCTGCGCCATCTCCCTCGGGGACGACCCCGACGCCCTGGTCCGGGACCTGCAAGGCCGCTTCCCCCGCGCCAACCTGATCGGCGGAGATGCGGAATTCGAAGGGCTGGTGGCCCGGGTGGTGGGCCTGGTCGAGGCACCCCATCTGGGGCTCGACCTGCCCCTGGATCTGCGCGGCACGGCCTTCCAGCTACGGGTCTGGCAGGCCCTGCGGGAGGTTCCGGCGGGCCGGACCGTCAGCTATGCAGAACTCGCACGGCGCATCGGCGCCCCGGGATCGGCCCGGGCCGTGGGCCGTGCCTGTGCAGCCAATCCCCTGGCGGTGGCCATTCCCTGCCACCGGGCGGTGCGCACCGACGGCAGTCTGTCCGGCTACCGCTGGGGCATCGAACGCAAGCACGCCCTGCTGGACCGGGAGGCGGACACCTAAGGCACACCCAGGGCAACGGTCCGCTCGGCCGTCCGGTCGCGGGCTCAGGGGTACAGTCCAGCCAGTGCCTGGGTGGCGCCAGCCGTCGGCTTGGGGGTGGAAAGCGACGTCAGGGCCTCGGCCAGCGGTCCGCCGTCCCAGTCGCCGCCGGCATAGCAGGCGCGGTCGAGCCGGCGCAACAGGGGGGCCAGTTCCAGCCGGCCCAGGCGCAGGGCCAGGGCATTGACGCCGGTCGGCGGGTCATCGGGCCAGGTGGCACGCGCCCACGCGAGCAGATGCCGGCGCGCCGCCGGTGCATCCCCGGTCCTGCAGGACTGGAGGAATGCCTTCCTCGCCTCATGGGCACCCGGCGCGGTCCCGCTGGAGGGGGAGCCAGAAGCGGCAGGCACGGCGACCGATGCGGGAGGGATCGACCCTTTCCGGCGGAAACGCCACCAGGCCGCCATCGTGCCCAGCCACAGCACCACCAGGGCCAGGCTGATCCAGGGCCATGGGGCCGAGGCAATGCCGGCGAAGGGGGAGGATGCGCCGCGCCGCCTGGTACCGGCCAGGGGCAGGCAGACCGGGGCGGGCAACGGCGACGAGGCCGCGCCCGTGCTTTCCGCGGCGCCGGGAACGACGTCCAGCACGTGGGCAGGAAGGCTGATCTCGCGTTGCAGGTTGCGCGTGGTGTCCCACCAGTACAGATGCATGGCGGGCAGCCGGTAGTGGCCGGGTCGGCTGGCGATCAGGGCGATGTCCTGGTCACGGGTGCCCTCCACGGTGCCGTCCTGCACCCCGGTTTCCAGCTTGGGCTGGTCCGGGTAGGCATTGACGCCCGGCGGCAGGGGCATGAGGGTGGAGAGGTCGGGAAGCTGGTCGGCGGTCAGGCCCAGGGCGCTGAGGTGCAGATGCCGGGTGATGGGCTCACCCGCCTGCACCTGGCCCGCGCCCCAGCTTTCGGTCAGGGCCATCCGCTGCGCGGGCAGCCAGTTGCGCCCGGAACTCGCGGCGGGGCGGGGACGGACGTGCAGCCGGATGGGCTTGCCGTGCAGGCGCAGAGGCCGCATGGTGGTCATCATGCCGGCGAAGGGGTTGCCGTTGAAGAAGTTCCGGAACGCCCCGCTGAAGAAGGGGTCGCCCGCGAACGGCCCGGGCGCGCTTTCGTCCGGCACCTGGGCATCCAGCACGGGGCCGGCGAGGCGGATGGAACCGCTGCGCTGGGGAAACAGCAGATAGTCGCGTTCGATCACCCTGTAGGGACGGCCGTCGATCATCTGAGTGCTCTTCTTGTCCTTGCCCAGGGGCTGCACCATGACATCGTCGTTGGGCGGCAGGTCCAGGCTCGCCTGGTAGAGCGGCTCGTCGGTGTACAACCGCACCGCGAGGGTGGTGGCGCCCTGGACGTAGGGCCGTTTCTGGTCCACCGAACTGGTCAGGAAGACGTGGGAGGATGGCGCCGCGGGGGGACCGGGACCGTTGCCGGCCCCCTGCCCGGCCGCGCCCCCGACTGTCAGCGCCAGGGCGGGCGTCTGCTCGCCGCCCCATTGCAGGGGGGGGATGCGGATACGGCCGTCGTGCTTCGGCGCCAGGGTGAGGCGCACCTGGGTCTGGGCCGTCATGCTGCCGTTGACGATCTGGATGCTGGAACCGCTGCTGCGCCCGAGGATGTCGAAGTCCCGGCCCAGGGGAGACAGGTCCGGTCCGCCGCCGCCGCTGCCGTCGCGCTGCAGGGTAAGCTCCACCGATTCG
>JBJKSP010000428.1:0-4249 GCA_046703865.1 Thiobacillaceae bacterium | reverse complement strand
ATTATGCCCGCTCCAAATGGGAGGCAGAGCGGTCCTTGCACAAGATCGCCGTTGAATCCGGATTGCAGACCATCGTGCTCAGGCTGCCCTTGGTCTACGGCCCCGGTGTTGGTGCCAATTTCAGGCGACTCTTGGATTGGGTCTGGTCCGGACGACCTATGCCTCTCGGCCTCGTCAGGAACAGCCGCAGCATGCTGTATCTGGGGAATCTATTGGATGTCGTTGCTACCTGCCTGAATGCACCCGACAGCCCCCACAGGATCTACCTGCTCAGCGATGGACAGGACATCTCCACGCCGGAATTGATACAGACCTTGGCACGGGAACTGGGCCGGCGCATAGCGCTGATCCCCGTGCCTCTGGGCCTACTCGATCCTTTGGGTCGCCTGCTAGGGAAAGAGGTGATGCTTCGGCGCCTCGTGGATTCCCTGCAGGTGGATAGTGGCCGTGTTCGACGGGAACTCGGCTGGACACCGCCGTATAGCCTTCAGAGCGGGCTGGCCGCCACGGCGAAATGGCATCGGTCCCTGCGGCAATGACTGAATCCCGGTTGATTCTGTCAACTCTCTCGGCATTTGCCGCGTCCTTCTGGGTCGTCCGATGGAGTCTTGGTTCTAGGCGCATGCCTCTGGACAGACCCAACAGTCGCTCTTTGCACACCCGGCCTGTGCCCCGCAGCGGTGGCCTGGGTATCGTTGCCGGGGTTCTCGCTGCCGAATTATTGGTCCGGTCGCCTGATCACATCGTACTGTTGGCTTGTTTCCTCGGTTTGGCTGCGCTCTCATTCGCAGACGATCTTTACGGCCTACCCGTGGTTTGGCGATTATCAGCTCACGTGGCGGCAGCAGTCTTGTTCGTGGGTTTCGGCCTCGAGCATCCGGTGAGCCCGATCGATTTCCTATGGCTGATCCCGGTCGTGGTTTGGGTCACCAACCTGTATAACTTCATGGACGGCTCTGACGGACTCGCCGGGGGGATGGCCCTGTTCGGTTTCAGTACCCTAGGCATGGTCGCATGGTTGGGCGGGGACCCGGCCCTTGCCGCGATGGCCTTGGGAGTGGTCGCGAGCGCGGGCGCCTTCCTGCTGTTCAACTTCCCGCCCGCCAGGGTGTTCATGGGAGATGTGGGCTCCATACCCCTGGGGTTCATGGCCGCGGGGATGGCGTTGCTTGGCTGGCAACGCGGACTATGGGCGCTCTCCTTCCCCCTGCTCGTGTTCTCCCCCTTCATCGTCGACGCCACGGTGACGCTTGTGCAGCGCATACTTCGTGGCGAAAAAATGTGGCAGGCGCACAACAGTCATTATTACCAACGTCTCGTGAGGCTCGGGTGGGGGCATAATAGGACCGTATTGACCGAATACGGACTCATGGCCGCAGTGTGCAGTTCTGCACTGTGGGCTACCAAGACCGGGTAAGAAGATGTCGTACTCTGGATTTGGGCGCTGGCGTACATCGCGCTGTTGGGGTGGATTGATCTGCGTTGGAAAACGAAACGGGATGCGGTATGAGCGTTAATCCCCGCACTCTGCTCGCGATTGTCCACGATATTGCGGCCTCCGCCTTGGCGTGGCTGGGGGCCTACTGGCTGCGCCAGAACCTGTCCCTGACCGACGAATACCTGAGTTCTGCGCTATCCACCCTGGCCTGGGTCCTGCCGCTGCAGGCGATCATCTTCTGGCGCTACGGCCTGTACCGCCCCATCTGGCGTTTCGCCAGCCTGCCCGACCTGAAACGCATCCTCAAGGCCGTCGGGGTTGCGGCCATGGCCACGCCGCTGATCATGATCCTATTTGCGGCCCAGGCCGTGGTGCCGCGCGCCATCCTGATCCTCGATCCCCTTCTGCTGGGCGTGCTGATGGGGGGCAGCCGGATGGCCTATCGGGCCTGGAAGGAACACCGCATGACCGCCCTGTTGCATCCGACTTCCAAGCCGGTACTGGTTGCGGGTGCGGGGTCCGCGGCGGATTTCCTGTTGCGCGAGTTGGCACGCAACCCATCCGGCTACCGGGTCGTCGGCCTGTTGGACGACAACTCCAAGAAGGCCGGGCGGCAGATTCAGGGCATCAGCGTCCTTGGCACGTTGGCCGAACTAACGGCCTGGGCACGGCGACTGGAGGTGGACGACATCATCCTCGCGCTGCCCTCAGCCCCCCACGGTGTGCGCAAGCACTTGGCGGAAACCTGCGCGGCGGCCGGACTGAAGCTGATGACGGTCCCCTCCCAGGATGACTTGATGCAGGGTCGGGTATCGATCTCCAAGTTGAGGCCCATCGAACTGGATGACCTCCTGGGCCGTGATCCCGTTTCTCTGGATGACCAGGGACTGGCTAGTCTGCTCACGGGCAAGGTGGTTCTGATCACCGGGGCCGGAGGCTCCATCGGGGCCGAACTGTGCCGACAGATTTCCCGTTTCCGGCCACGTTTGTTGATTCTGCTGGAGGCCAGTGAACTGGCCCTGTACGAGATCGAGCAGGAGTTCCAGGCCTACTTTGCCGGCCAGTCCATCGTGTGCGCCATAGGCGACGTACGCGATGAGGCGCGCATGCACGAGATCATGGCGGCCCACCGCCCAAACGTGGTCTTCCATGCCGCTGCCTACAAGCACGTTCCCCTGATGGAGGAGGTGAACAGCCTGCAGGCGTTGAAGAACAACGTGCTCGGCACCGCCGTAGCCGCCCGTGCCGCCATCGCCAATGGGGTGGAGAAATTCGTGCTCATCTCCACGGACAAGGCAGTCAACCCGACCAATGTCATGGGGGCATCCAAGCGACTGGCGGAAATGGTCTGCCAGGGCATGCAGGACAGGGCGCCTCCCACCTCGACCAACTCCGTGGACGGGGCGCGATTCACGCGATTCGTCTCGGTACGTTTCGGCAACGTGCTGGGCAGCTCGGGCAGTGTCATACCGAAGTTTCAGGAACAGATCGTCGCCGGCGGCCCGGTCACAGTCACCCACCCGGAGATCACCCGCTATTTCATGTCCCTCAGCGAGTCGGCCCAACTGGTGTTGCAGGCCGTGCTTATGGGGCGCGGCGGCGAGATCTTCGTGCTGGACATGGGCGAGCCGATCAGGATCGCAGACCTGGCCCGGCTGATGATCAAGCTTGCCGGCAAGACCGAAGAGGAGATCAAGATCACCTACACTGGCCTAAGACCAGGTGAGAAGCTCTATGAGGAATTGCTGGCAGACGCCGAACTGACGTTACCGACGCCGCATCCCAAGCTGCGTGTGGCCAAGGCGCGCCGGGAGGACCCCGATATCGTGGATGACATCCTGGATTGGGTCGCCAACACCCCGGCGGCCGACGACCAGACCGTGCGTGCGCGGCTCAATGCCTGGATCCCGGAATACAAGCCGGCGGCGGACACCTCACAGGACAAGGTGGTCCCGTTCGATCGCCCGGGCCGCCGCGAGGCCTTGGGCGATGGCGGCGGGCACGCTGGGCTGGGGAGTGTCGGTTAGGTCTCCGGCGGCATAGAGGCCGGCCACCGAGGTCCGCTGCCAAGGGTCCACCTGCACATAGCCCTTGGGCGTGAGGGCGGGCCGGATCTCCGCATCAAAACGTTCCAGGATCTCCAGGCTCGGGCGGTAGCCGTACATCACCAGCAGCCAGTCCACCGTTTCCCCACCCCCGTTCCAGGTCACCCGTATCCGGTCCCGGCCGGCCTCCAGCCGCATCGGCCGGCAGTCTTGCCTCAGTTCGATTCCGGGCCGGTCCGTACAGGCCTCCCGGAAGGCCTTGCGGGCCGAGAAGCCCCCCCGGGTGCAGACCTTCACCGTATTGCCCCTCTCCGCCAGGAACAGGGCGTGGTCAAGGGCGTTGTCGCCGCCGCCCAGGACCATCACGTGGGCGTCGCGCACCTCGTCCCGGATGGCGTCGGATAAAGGCCCCACGATCACCCGGCGCGTCCGGCCGGCCAGTTCCAGCAGTTCCGGCGTGGCCCAGGGCCGCATGCCGGTGGCGAGCACGACGGCCCCGGCCCCGATGCCTTGCCCGCCTCCGGCACCCTCCAGATCGAGCCGGAAGCCCTCCCGGGTCTTCTCCACCCGGGTGACCCGGCACCCCAGGCGGGTCTCCACGCCCAGGCCCAGGAAGTGGTCTGAGATACGCCGGGTCATGTCCTGGCCAGACTCGTCGGGAAAGCCCAGCATCCAGACGCTGGGGTGGAAGTTGCTGCGCTGGGTGCCGCCCACGTGGTCGCTGCGCTCGATGACGATGGGCGTGAGCCCGAAGGACAGGCAGCCG
>JBJKSP010000427.1:0-2947 GCA_046703865.1 Thiobacillaceae bacterium | reverse complement strand
GCTCATCCTGGAGGTCAAGGACTGGAAGCCGGACTCGATCCGGCGCATGGACAGGCACTCCGCAACCCTGCTCACCGCCGAGGGCCTCAAGACGGTCGCCAACCCCCTGGTGCAGGCGCGCCAGTATGCCCATGCCGTGGTGGACGCCTTGCAAAAGGACCCCCAGCTCGGCTTCTCCTCCGGCGCCCTCCAGGGCCGGCTGCTGTTTTCCTGGAGCTACGGGGTGGTGCTTGCCAACAACTCGCGCGGCCAGTTCGAATCCACCGACTTGGCCGAGGTCCTGGAACCCCACCAGGTGGTCTGCCAGGACGAGATGACGGAGGGCGTGGACGCCGAGGTCTTCCAGCAAAGGCTGTGGGAGATGTTCCCCCTGCGCTTCAAGGGCCACCTTTCCCTGCCGCAGCTGGACCGCATCCGCTGGCACATGTTTCCGGAGATCCGTCTGCCCGGCCGCCAGATCGGCCTGTTCGACGAGGTGGAGCCGGAGGGCGATGGGCTGCCGGAGCTGCTGCGGGTCATGGACCTCCAGCAGGAGCAGCTCGCCCGCAGCCTGGGGGATGGCCACCGTGTCATCCACGGCGTGGCCGGTTCGGGCAAGACCCTGATCCTGGGCTGTCGGGCCGAACACCTGGCCCGGGTCTGCGCCAAGCCCGTCCTGATCCTCTGCTACAACAGGTCCCTGGCGCGCCGCCTGGAACACTGGATGCAGTCCCGGCGCGTGGCGGACAAGGTGCACGTGGCCACCTTCCACGCCTGGTGCCACCGCCAGCTCACCGCCTACCACGTGGGCCTGCCGCCCGGCGATGCGGGCCACGAGGGCTACTGGGAGGCGATGGTGAACCGGGTCATCCGCGGCGTGGAACGCGGCCTCATCCCGGCCGGACAGTACGACGCCGTGCTCATCGACGAAGGCCACGATTTCCGGCCCGAGTGGCTCAAGCTGGTGGTGCAGATGGTGGACCCAAGCACCAATTCCCTCCTGGTGCTCTACGACGACGCCCAATCCATCTACGAGACCGGACGCAAGCGCGGCTTCAGCTTCAAGAGCGTGGGCATCCAGGCCCAGGGGCGCACCACCATCCTCAGGCTCAACTACCGCAACACCCGGGAGATCCTGGACTTCGCCGCCCGCTTCGCCCGGTCCCTGCTGAATCCCGAGGAGGCGGACGAAGACGGCGTGCCGCGGCTGGCCCCCGTCTCCGCCGGCCGCCACGGCCCCGAGCCCCAGCTGATCCGGCTGCCCACCCTTTCGGACGAGGCGCGCCGCATCGCCGGGCACTTCAGGGACGCCCACCGCCTGGGCACACCCTGGCGCGACATGGCCTTGCTCTACCGCCATTGGAACCCCACGGGCAAAACCGTGAATTCCACCCTGCGTGCGGCCGGCATCCCCGTGACCTGGAAGGACCGCATCCGCTTCGATGAGCGCCAGGATACGGTCAAGCTGCTGCCCTTCCACAGCAGCAAGGGGCTGGAGTTCCCTCTGGTGGTCGTGGCCGGCGTGGACGAGGTCCCCGTCGCCGAGGATGAGGCACGGCTGCTCTATGTGGCACTGACCCGTGCCACCCGGGAACTGGTGGTGCTGGGTAGGGCACCGGGCGGCACGTGACCACGCTCCCCACTTCGTGGCTGATCCTGCTGGGCACCCTCATCGCCATCGGGCCGCTGTCCATCGACATGTACCTGCCGGCCTTTCCGGCCATCGAACGGGGATTGGGCGCCGAACCCGGCGCAGTGGAATACACCCTGGCCAGTTTCTTCGTCGGCCTGTCCCTGGGTCAGGCGCTGTACGGGCCGATCAGCGACCGGTACGGACGACGGCCACCCCTGCTGTTCGGTCTCGCGCTCTATGCCGTCGCCTCGGTGGGCTGCGCCCTGGCCCCTAACCTCGCCGCGCTGGCGGTCTGGCGCTTCCTCCAGGCCCTGGGCGGCTGTGCCGGCATGGTGATCACCCGGGCGGTGGTGCGCGACCGCTGCGGGGCACGGGAGGCCGCACGGGCCTTTTCCATGCTCATACTGGTCATGGGCCTGGCACCCATACTGGCCCCGCTGGTGGGGGGTTGGATCGTGACCCATCTGGGCTGGCGGGTCATCTTCGCCCTGCTGTCCGTCTTTGCCCTCGCCTGTCTGGCAACCGTCTACCGAGTCCTGCCGGAGACCCACGACACCCGCCACGAACCGCCGTTGCGCCTGGGCCGCGTGCTGGGGGACTACGGCCGGCTGCTGACCCATCGCGCCTTCCTGGGCTACTGCCTGATCGCCGGGCTTTCATCGGCCGGGCTGTTCGCCTACATCGCCGGCTCGCCTTTCGTGCTCATCGAACTCTACGACATCCCGCCCCAGCATTTCGGCTGGGTGTTCGGCATCAACGCCCTGGGTTTCATCGCCGCCAGCCAGCTCAACGCGCTCGCCTTGAAGTCCGCGCCCCTGAGCCGGCTGCTGCGACGTGCCCTGCGCGCCCCGGCGCTGGCCAGCATCGCCTTGCTGGCATTGGCCCTCTCAGGGACGCTGAACCTGCCCCTGGCCCTGGCCGGCTTCTTCATCTGCGTGGCCAGCCTGGGCTACATCAATCCCAATGCCTTCGCCGCGGCGCTGGCCACCCATGGCCAGCAGGCCGGGACGGCCTCGGCCCTGCTGGGCACGGTCCAGTTCGGCCTGGCAACCCTGGCGGGCACCTTGGTGGGCAGCCTCCACGACGGCACGGCACGGCCCCTGGTGGCGCTGCTGGCGAGCTGCGGCGTGGGGGCCTGGCTGGTGCACCGCTGGCTTGTTCATCCCCTGGATCGCCGGGGGCATGTTGATCATTGACTTGCAGACGGTTTCACAGGCTCGGCCCCGCCCTTGGACAACACGTCTTCCAAGGCCTGGCGGGCGGCGATGAGTTCGCCGACCTCGCTGTCTGCCGAATCCAGAAATCCCCGTGCCGTTTCCCGTTCACCCAGGTCCA
>JBJKSP010000426.1:0-6641 GCA_046703865.1 Thiobacillaceae bacterium | reverse complement strand
GCGCGATACCGGCATCGGCATACCGGAAGACCAGCACCAGCGGGTATTTGAGGAATTCGTCCAACTCGGCAACCCGGAACGCGACCGCAGCAAGGGGCTCGGCCTCGGACTTTCCATCGTGCGTCGGCTGGCGGACCTGCTCGACACCGGTGTCGAGCTGAGATCGAGCCCCGGCGCCGGTTCTTCTTTTCGCTTCACCCTCCCGGCCGGCGATCCGAAGGCCTGCGTCGAGACGGCCGGGATGCCGGTCCTACCTCCTTCGGTTCTGGCCAATGCCCTCATTGCGGTGATCGATGACGAGGGGGATGTGCGTGAAGGCATGCGTATGCTGCTGGAAAACTGGGGCTGCCGGGTGATCGCCGCGGAAGACGGCACGAACCTGCTCGCCGCGCTGGACCGAGCGGACCTGAGGCCGGATATCGTGGTCGCCGATTTCAGGCTGAGGGAGGGAAGCACGGGTCCTGCGGCCATCCGCCAGATCGAGTCGCACTACGGCGTTTCGATCCCGAGTCTCATCATCACCGGCGATACTGCGCCGGAACGGCTCAGCGAAGCCCGCTCAAGCGGTCACCTGCTCCTGCACAAGCCGGTTCAGCCGGCCAAATTGCGCGCGCTGTTGCAAAACCTGATTCGAACCGGAGATGTCACCCCAAGTGGGGTGCCGATACACCCGACCCCCTGAGGAAGCATCCGTGAAAGTGATACTCGTCGATGACCACACCTTGTTCAGGCAGGGATTCGCCTTGCTGTTCAAGCAGTTTTATGAAACGGCGGAGGTTCAGGAAGGCGGCAGTCTGGGTGATGCGCTGGAGCTTGCCGGAAAACATCCCGATGCGAACCTGATGCTCCTCGACCTCGGTATGCCGGGCATGAACGGTCCGACCAGCATCGAACAGATCGCCGCTGCCTATCCACACCTGCCCCTCGTCGTACTATCGGCCAAGGACGCCAAGGGAGACGTGCAGGCGGTGCTTGCGGCTGGGGCTTCGGGGTTTATTCCGAAATCCTCCAGTCCGGGGGTGATGCAGTCCGCCATTCACCTGGTGCTGTCGGGCGGTGTCTACCTGCCACCGGAACTGCTCCGCCCTGAACCATTGGAAAAGGCGGGAGCGGTTGGCTGTAACATGCCGGCCAGACTGACCGACCGCCAACAGGACGTGTTGCGCTTGCTGGTGGCGGGCATGTCGAACAAGCAGATTTGCCGTGAATTGAATCTCGGCGATGGGACAGTAAAGGCCCATATCGCCGCCATATTCCGTGCCCTGGGTGTCAACAACCGCACAGAGGCCGCGAACGCTGCCCGCCGGTTCGGCTTGACCGATTGAGGACTCGATCAAGGCGTTCGCATCGCCGACGGCTCGGGCGCCCTGGCCCTGGCGGTTGGCCTGACTCGTGCTGAATATTCAGTTGCCGGCGCCATTCGCAACGCGTTTGCTATACGCGTCGTTTCCACTCGAACCGGGGCACGGAGGCACAGCGGCGACTTTCAAAGTCGCCTTTCTAGCGCGTGCCAAGCGGGCGAGTTCGTTTGCCTTCGCATCAGCAGCGGCGGTAGCGTTGGCGCAGCCGTCTTCGAACGAGGCGTCGCCCCACAGACACGTTGCGTCATCCCCGCCAGTCGTGGGTATCTTCGCGGCGAAGGCTGGCTGCGCGAGGCCGACGATGATCGCAAGCGCAGGGATGGCTTTCCAGGCTATCGTGGACAGTTTCATGATGACCTCCTTGGTTCGATAAACGGGGCTAGCGTCGGGTTTGCCGACCTTGCAGTACGAATCTACTTGCGGTCCTGAAACCGCACATCGGGCAAAGAGGTGAGTCGTGCATGGCATATGGTCTAGGCCATATGCCATGGTCGATTGCTTTAGGTTATGTGGAGTACCACGACCCTATCGAGGCTGTGGTGCTGCTGGGAAGTGGCATTCACGAACGGCCGCTGATGAGAGGCAGGCTACGACAGCTCGTGACCCTTAATCCGCCTGTGGGCAAGCAAGAACCAATGGCCAGTGCGGCCGATTTCTGCCATTGAACTTCGCCCTTCAAGATCAACCTCTTGGTTCATGTGTTGCCGGGTTACCCGTGCTCCACACTACATTCCGGGCAAGCCCTGCAAATCGTCCTTTTGTCTTCAGCGATCCAGGCCCTCGGAGAGGTCCGCGAATCGGCGCAGCAGTCCCGACCACGCCCGCAGGGGCTATTCAGGGAATATCAACGTGCTTGGCTTGGCATGTCACCCACAACCACAGCCGAGGGGGCGCCCGCCATGCCCAATCCCATCCTCGCCAACACCGCTGCCAGGGCCGTCACCGTCCCACCGACACCAAGTATCGCCCAGGCCATCGCGGCCCTCGGTGTGCACCTGAACCGCTCCGTCCCCGCCAAGCGGTCAAATTAGTTTTCTTGATACGGCTCAAATAAATTTGATCTATTCGTACGCGATTTATTCACCTGCGCTAGATTGGGCTTGTTCGTGCACCCGATAGAGCGATCTTTCGGCAACAATTTCATAAATAAACAAATATTTACAAGCAGCTCTGCGGCATGGGATGCAGGATGTCTGTTTCCTGGCCGACGCTGCCGGATAAAGGAGAAGGCTGTGATGAGGAACCTGGTGATTCTGGGGGCCGGCACGAGCGGCGCGCTGTTGTCCAATCTGCTTTCCAAACATCTCGATCTGGACAGATGGTGGGTCACGGTAATCGACCGGTCCATGCAGCACGTCTACAAACCCGGGCTGGTGTTCCTGCCTTTCGGCATGTACGGATACAACTCCGAGGCGGATATCTCCCGCGACATTCTCGACCCCCTGCCCGACAACGTGCGCTTCGTCGCCGGCGATATCAAACACATCGATCACCAACAGCGGGTCGTTGAAACCGACAAGGGCGACATCGCCTACGATTTCCTGGTCTCGGCCCTGGGTTGTCATCCCGATCCCTGCACGGTGCAGGGCCTTCCGGAAGCCATGGGCACCGGGGACGTCCACACGTTTTGCACCGTCGCTGGCGCCATGCGCCTGCGAGGCGCCCTTGAATCGTTTCAGGGAGGACGGCTGGTCATCGACATCTGCGATGTGCCCATCAAGTACCCGGTGACACCGTTCGAATTCGCCTTTCTGGCCGATTACTACTTTCATCGCAAAGGCATGCGCGAACGCGTGGAGATCTCCCTGGTCATGCCGGATTCGGATGTATTCAACACGGCCCAAGCAAACCGGGACCTGACCCGCATCGCCGAACTGAAAGGCATCAAGCTGGTACCGAAATTCACCGCTGCGGCGGTGGACCCCGATGGCAAGAAACTCTCATCGGGGGATGGCCGCGACATTGAATTCGATCTGCTCGTGGCCATACCGGCCCATGTGGGCGCCAAGGTACTGGACGATTCGGGGCTGGGCGACGGCAACGGCTATGCGCTGACCGACCCGCGGACATACAAGAGCAGGCAGGCCGATTTCGTCTATTGCATGGGCGGCAATACCAATGTCGCCGTCTCCAAGGCATCCGTGGCCCACTTTCTCGAGGCCGGGACCGTTCTGGAAAATCTGCTGCAGGAAATGGAGGGACACGCCGCCGAGGCCATTTTCCAGGGCCATGCCAGCAGCTTCATCGATGCCGGCTTCAACAAGGCACTGCGCATCGACTTCAGACACGACATGGCGCCGCCCGGGGATCCCATGCCGATGCCGTGCTTGAGCGCCATGACCCTGACCCGGGAAAGCCTCTTGGGGCACGTGGGGAAGCTGGCCCTGAAGTGGGTTTACTGGAACATGCTGCTGCCGGGACGCCTGACCGGCATGCCTTTCCTCTGGCGGCTTACCTGAGCTTCCTTCGTCAATCATCAGCAAAGCGAGGATCGCCATGTCCGCTTGCAAGGCTCGACGCAGCTTCCTGACGGACCTGGTGGCGGGTGCCGCCGCTTTGGCGGCCATGGGGCCCATCCGTCTCCTGGCCGCACCCGCCAAGAAGGTTGGCAAGGCAAGCCGGGGGCCGGATTATGCCTTCGTGGTGGATGTGGGCAAATGCATCGGCTGCGGCTTTTGTGTGGACGCGTGCGCTGCGGAAAACAACGTCCCGGTGGGCTCGGTTCGGACCTGGGTGGAGCGCTACGTGTCCACAGACGACGGGGTCTACATCGACGCCATCTACAAGCCCGGCGAACGGCTGCCCGCCCCACCCGATGCGGTCACGAAGAACGCAAAGTGGTCCGCCTTCATCCCCAAACTCTGCAATCACTGCGAGCAGGCACCCTGCGTTCAGGTCTGCCCGGTGGGGGCCACCTTTTCCGCACCCGGCGGGTTCGTGCTGGTGGACCCCGATCACTGCATCGGCTGCGGATACTGCATCCAGGCGTGTCCTTATGGCGTGCGGTTTCTCAACGAGGAAAACCGCATCGCCGACAAATGCACCTGGTGCTACCACCGGGTTTCGGGCGGCCAGGATCCCGCATGCGTGACCGTTTGCCCGACCACTGCACGCACCTTTGGCGACCGCAGTGACCCCAACAGCCATGTCGGCCAGATCTACGCCTCGGATACATGGTGGACGCTCAAACCCGATATGCATACCGGCAGCCGGGTCATGTATCTGGGCCTGCCGCGGGAGGTCATCTGATGGGAGCCTTGCCGGCGGGCGCCCTCAACAATTTCTATTTTCCCAATAACGTCCACATCGAATGGTCGCTGATGATCGTGCTGTACCCGTACCTGACGGGGCTGGTCGCCGGCACTTTCCTGGTGTCCGCTTTTTTTCAGGTCTTCAAGATCAAGGAATTCTGGCCCATTGAACGCTTTGCCCTGCTGGCCTCGTTCTGCTTCGGCCTCTTTGCCGCCGTGCCGTTGCTGTTTCACCTGGGCCAGCCATTGCGTGCCCTGAACATCCTGATCACGCCGCACACCTCGTCGGCCATGAGCATTTTCGGCTTCGTGTACCCGAGCTACATGATCCTGGTGACGGTGATGCTGTGGCTGGTGTACCGGGCGTATTTCATCCACCGGGCCAGGACGACCACCGGGTTTCAGCAGCTGATCTGGAAGGCCCTCACCCTGGGGGTCATGAAGACCTCGCCGGGCGCGCTGAAGCTGGACCGCACCCTGACCGGCTTTCTCGCCGGAATCGGCATACCCTGGGCCTTCACCCTGACGGGCTACGCCGGATTCATCTTCGGCAGCGTCAAGGCCAATGCCTGGTGGGCGACCCCTCTGCAGCCCTTCATCTTCCTGATGTCGTCCATCGTATCCGGCATCGCCGTGATCATCGTCATGTACAGCTTCGTTTGCTGGCATACGAAGCGGCCCGTCAACTACCCCATGCTCAAGTTGCTCGGCCACTATCTGTGGGGATTGTTCATCATCGACGTGACCTTCGAAGGCCTGGAGGTCATGCACATGTTCTACGAACATGGCTACCACTGGGCCGTGGTGGGGCCACTGCTCGCCGGACACCTCTTCCCGAGTTACGTCATCGGCCAGATGCTGCTGTTTTCGGGCATACCCCTGATCCTCCTGGGCTACATCACGCTTACCGAGATCAGGGGGCGGCGCCTGCTGCGCCTGATCAATCTTGCCGCCTCGTGCGTGGTCCTCCAAGTCCTGTTGATGCGCTTCAACGTGGTGATCGGCGGGCAGATGATCGCCAAGTCCGACCGCGGCTATGTCGACTTTCACCTTCAGTGGCTTGGGAGGGAGGGCGCGTTCATGGCCGCCATCATCCTGTGCGCGCCATTCGTGACCTACTATGTCGTTTCGCGCTGGCTGCCAGTGCTGAACATCGACCGGCGGCGTCATCCCCGCTACCCCACGCCACGTTGAGGCGCCGGGATGGTTCCGTCTCCGCGCAGTCACCTGCTCCGCCTCCTCGTGGTCCTGATCGTCGTCGTCGGCGGGCTGCTGTATCTCAAAAGCCTGTTTGTTCCCAAGGGCTGGGATTACCAGCACTGGTACCGCACCGCCGCATTGCAGGAACTGAAGCAGCAACCCCTCGCCTACAGCGGCAACGCAGCCTGCGGAGGCTGCCATGGCAAGACCCGCAAGGATCACGTGGCCATCATGGATGCACTGGCAGGCAGCGTGCATGAACGTCTCGCCTGCGAATCCTGCCACGGCCCCTTCCATGAAAGCGACCATGTCCCTACGGCGAAGGTCAGCAACGCCAACGCACTGTGCCTGCGCTGCCATGACAACGTCGCCGGACGCACCGGCAAGATCGCCGTTTTCAACGCCCAGTTTATGGCGCATAAGACCTATGGCGTAACGCGGAGCTCGGATTGCGTCATATGTCACAACCCCCATGCGCCCAAACCGAAGCTGGTGACCGTGAACCCGGGCCAGGCATTGCCCGAATCGCTCGGGAAGATCGTGCCCGGCTGCGACGGCTGCCACCGGCCGGGCACCGATATGCCCCTCATTGCAGGACAGCCCCGCGATTACCTGCGCATGGTCATGGCGGAATACCGCAGCGGCAAACGTACCTCCGTGGCCATGCAAGGCCTGTTTGACCATGACGATGACCCACGCATCGATGCGCTCGCCCGGTACTACGCGGCACAAAGCTGGTCGTCTGCCAGGCAGGAGGTGGACCCCGCCATGGTCAAGGCAGGCAGGGCCATCCACATGCGCCGGTGTGCCGCATGCCACGGTCCGGACG
>JBJKSP010000425.1:0-2930 GCA_046703865.1 Thiobacillaceae bacterium | reverse complement strand
CATCTTCTCCGTGCCGCCCACGAGCACCGGCAGTCCGTCGGCCTTGAGCACGTAGCCGCCGGTCCGCGATTCCACGTCCGCCGGGTTGATCCACTGCCGCTTGCCGTCCGGCAGTTCCCGGTAGTAGGTCTCCGCCACCACCATGCCCTGGGTGAGCAGGTTGGTGAAGGGTTCTTCGAACCGATGTCGGCCCGGCGATGACTCCCTCCCCCCTTGCGGGAGGGTTGGGGAGAGGGTGGGGTCGGGGTGTGCGTTCTCCGGTCCGAACAAGCCCTCGTCCCGCATGAGCTTGTGGAAGAAGCGGGCGTAGAGCAGGTGCAGGATGGCGTGCTCGATGCCGCCGATGTACTGGTCCACCGGCAGCCAGTAGTTGGCGCGTTCGTCCAGCATGGCCTTATCGTTGTCGGGGCAGGCGTAGCGGGCGTAGTACCAGGACGACTCCACGAAGGTGTCCATGGTGTCCGTCTCCCGCTCGGCAGGGCCGCCGCACCGGGGGCAGGCGGTGGCGGACCACTCGGGCATCTTCTTGAGGGGGGAGCCCACGTCCAGCTTCACGTCCTCGGGCAACACCACGGGCAACCGGTCCTCCGGCACCGGCACGTCGCCGCAGTCGGGGCAGTGGACGATGGGAATGGGACAGCCCCAGTAGCGCTGCCGGCTGATGCCCCAGTCGCGCAGCCGGAAGGTGGTGCGGCGCTCGCCCAGCTTCAGGTTCTTCAGCACCAGGGCGATCTTCTCGATGGCGTCCTCGGAGCTGCGGCCTGAGAAGTCGCCGGAGTCGTACAGGACACCCTGTTCCACGTACGCCCCGGCAAGCGGCAGAGCCAGATCGCCGTCCACCGGCTTGATCACAGGCTTAATGGCCAGGCCATACTTCTGCGCGAAGGCGAAGTCGCGCTCGTCGTGGGCCGGTACCGCCATCACCGCCCCCTCCCCATAGCCCATGAGCACGTAGTTGGCAACGAACACGGGGATGGGCTCGTTGGTGAAGGGATGGTAGACCTTGAGGCCGGTATCCATGCCCTTCTTTTCCATGGTGGCCAGGTCGGCCTCGGCCACGCCGCCCTGCCGGCATTCCTCGATGAAGGCGTCGAGTTCGGGGTTGCCTTCGGCGGCCTGACGGGCCAGGGGGTGTTCGGCCGCCACGGCCACGTAGGTCACCCCGAACAGGGTGTCGGCCCGGGTGGTGAAGACCTTCAATACCGGGTCGCCGTCCCGGTGGTGCTGGTTCAGCGGGAAGTGGATCTCCACGCCGAAGCTCTTGCCGATCCAGTTGCGCTGCATGGTCTTGACCCGCTCGGGCCAGCCGGGCAGGCGGTCCAGTTCGGCCAGCAGCTCCTCCGCATAGGCGGTGATGCGGAAGAAGTACATGGGGATGTCCCGCTTTTCCACCACGGCGCCGGAGCGCCAGCCGCGCCCGTCGATGACCTGTTCGTTGGCCAGCACGGTGTGGTCCACCGGGTCCCAGTTCACCGTGGCCATCTTCTTGTAGATGAGCCCCTTCTCGAACAGCCGGGTGAACAGCCACTGTTCCCAGCGGTAGTAGTCCGGCTTGCAGGTGGCCAGTTCCCGGGACCAGTCGATGGCCAGGCCCAGGCGCTTCAACTGCCCGCGCATGTAGTCGATGTTGGCATAGGTCCAGCCGGCGGGGGCCACGTTGTTGGCGATGGCGGCGTTCTCCGCTGGCAGGCCGAAGGCGTCCCAGCCCATGGGCTGCAGGACGTTGTAGCCGCGCATGCGGTGGTAGCGGGCCAACACGTCGCCGATGGTGTAGTTGCGCACATGGCCCATGTGCAGCTTCCCGGAGGGATAGGGAAACATGGACAGGCAGTAGTACTTGGGCCTGTCAGGATCCTCGGTGGCGCGGAAGGCTCGGGTCTCTTCCCAGTGGGCCTGGGCCTCCGGTTCGATGAGCTCCGGGCGGTAGTTGGCGTCCATGAAGGGGTATCAAAGGAAGTGATTGACAGGGTGGGGAATTATATCGGCGTTCCGGGTGACACGCCCGCAGGACGGCGGCTATACTCGCCCGGCTAACGGACAGTCTTTACCTTGTTGGGGAGTTTTTCATGTCAAAGAAGCACCCTGTCGTGGTCGTGACCGGCTCCTCCGGTGCGGGCACCACCACCGTGAAGCGCGCCTTCGAGCACATCTTTCTGCGCGCCGAGCTCAATGCCGCCGTGATCGAGGGCGACAGCTTCCACAGCCTGAGCCGGGTGGAATTCAAGGAGGCCATGCAGAAGGCCGAGGCCGAGGGCAACAAGCACTTCAGCCACTTCGGGCCCGAGGCCAACGACTTCGCCGCCCTGGCCAATCTGTTCAAGACCTACGGCGAGACCGGCGGGGGCAAGCGGCGCTACTACATCCACAGCGAGGAGGAGGCCGACGAGCACAACAAGCGCTTGGGCACCAGCCTGAAGCCGGGCGAGTTCACCCCCTGGCAGGACCTGCCCGCGCCTACCGACCTGCTGTTCTACGAGGGACTGCACGGCATGGTGGTCACGGACCAGGTGGACATGGCCCAGCACGTGGACCTGGCCATCGGCGTGGTGCCGGTGGTGAACCTGGAGTGGATCCAGAAGATCCACCGCGATGCCGCCGAGCGGGGCTATTCCGCGGAGGCCATCGTGGACACCATCCTGCGCCGCATGCCGGACTACGTGAATTACATCACGCCCCAGTTTTCCCGCACCCACATCAACTTCCAGCGCGTGCCCACGGTGGACACCTCCAACCCCTTCATCGCCCGGGACATCCCCACCCCGGACGAGAGCTTCGTGGTGATCCGTTTCGCCGACCCGAAAGGGGTGGATTTCCCCTACCTGCTCGCCATGATCAACGGCTCCTTCATGTCCCGCCGGAACGACTTCGTGGTGCCCGGCGGCAAGATGGGCTTCGCCATGGAGATCATCCTGGAGCCCGTCATCCAGGAC
>JBJKSP010000424.1:0-7441 GCA_046703865.1 Thiobacillaceae bacterium | reverse complement strand
AGATAGTCCGCCTTGGTCTTGCCCCGCAGCAGGTTGAT
Source organism: Thiobacillaceae bacterium (assembly GCA_046703865.1). Classification (GTDB taxonomy): domain Bacteria; phylum Pseudomonadota; class Gammaproteobacteria; order Burkholderiales; family Thiobacillaceae; genus JBJKSP01. The sequence continues at coordinate 7,403 of JBJKSP010000424.1, read as the reverse complement.
GGGCACCATGGCGAACTGGCTGGAGGCCCCGCCCTGCAGGAACAGCACCTTGTAGTTCGCCGGGATGTCCATGAGCTCCCTCAGGTCGGCCTCGGCCTGGGCCTGGATACCCATGTATTCCTTGCCGCGGTGGGACATCTCCATGACCGACATGCCGCAGCCCTGCCAGTTGACCAGCTCGTCGCGGGCCTGTTCTAGGACTTCCCGGGGCAGTACTGCCGGACCGGCGCTGAAATTGTAGATGCGCTCCATGATGCGTGATTCCTAAAGGTTGGTAACGGAATGTCCAGGGGCGGTCATCCTCCGTCCGAAGACGGGTTTGTCCCCCACCCTGGGCGAGATCTGGAAGATATGCATTGGAAACGGGGGGATTTTAAACGAAGCCTCAGTCCTTGTCGGAACGCCATATGGAGTAGAGGATCCACAGGCTGTTCAGGAAGGCGATGAGAAAGCCCACCAGCCCGAAGGCCGGCAGGCCGAACAGGTCGGGAGCGCCCTTGACCGTCATGATGATGGACGAGCCCACCACCAGCGAGGCCGTCATCACCCCCATGGTGAGGCGGTTGGAGGCCCGGTTGAGCTGGTGTCCGAAATGGTCCAGGCGCTTGAGGTCCAGGTCCACCCGCATGCGGCCGCGACGGGCCTGCCGGAACAGCCGGGCGATGTCGCGGGGCAGGCCCGTGATGATCTCGGCGATCTCCCGGACATTGCGGCTGCTCCGCTTCAGCAGGGCCGCGGGCGAATAGCGGGCCTGCATGACCTTGTGGACGAAGGGGGTGAGGTGGTCGATGAAGTGGAAGTCCGGATCGAGCTGGTGCCCAAATCCCTCCAGGGTGACCAGGGTCTTGAACAGCAGGGTCAGGTCGGGCGGCAGGCTGAGGTTGTTCTCCCGCATGATGGAGTAGACCTCGGACAGCAGGGTGCCGATCTTCACGTCCTTGAGGGTCAGGTTGTCATAGCTGAACATCATCTCGGACAGGTCGTAGGCGAGCCTGTCCTCGTCGATCTCCACGTCCCCGGCCCACAGGGTCAGGATATTGAGCATGGCGCCCTCGTCCTTGGCAATCAGGGCCCACAGGTAGTCGATGAGCTGGTCCCGGCGGGAGTCGGTGATGCGGCCGACCATGCCGAAGTCGATCATGCCGACGCGGTTGTCTTCCATGAAGACCACGTTCCCGGGATGGGGGTCGGCATGGAAAAAGCCGTCGATGAGGGTCATCTTGAGCACCACGTCCGCCCCGCGCGCGGCCATGAGGGGCAGGTCCATCCCTGCCTCCCGAGCCTCCTGCAGGCGGGTGGCCGGGATGCCCTTGAGTTCCTCCTGCACGTTGACCAGTTCGCTGCTCAAGTCCATGCGCACGTGGGGGATGCGGACCGTATCGTCGCCGGCGAAATTGCGGGCGAAGATTTCCAGGTTGCGGGCCTCCATGCCCAGGTCCATCTCACGGGTCAGGGAGCGCCTGAGCTGGGCGACGATCTGGACCGGGTGATACCGGCGCGATTCGGCGATCTCGCTCTCCAGCAGGCGCGCCAGATGATTCATGATGCGCAGATCGGCCTCGATCTTGGGCAAGATGCCGGGACGGCGAATCTTGACCACCACGTCCTGTCCATCCCAGAGCCTTGCCCGGTGGACCTGGGCGACGGAGGCGGCGGCGAAGGCCTGCTGGTCGAATACGGGAAACACCTGATCCACGGGGGCGCCCAACGCGGCCTCCAGGGTCGGCCTGATCTCCTCGAAAGGGACGGGCGGGACCTGGCTGTGCAACTTTTCGAATTCCGAGATCCAGGACGGCGGGAAGACGTCCACCCGGGTGGCCAGGACCTGCCCGAGCTTGACGAAGGTGGGTCCCAGGTCGGTCAGGGCCAGACGGATGCGCACGGGCAAGTCCAGGTGCACGATCTCGCTGGAGGTCTGCCGGTGGAGCAGCCGCCCTGCCCGCTCCAGGATGCGGGAAACCCCCAGCAGCCGCACGACGTCGCCCCACCCGTAGCGCACCAGGACGGAGGCGATTTGGTGCAGGCGCGGCAGGTCCCGCACCACGGACAGGGTTTCCTTCAACACGATGTTGAGGTTGGGAGGCGGAGATTATTTATCCAGGGCGTCGGCCAGGCCGCGCAGGATGCCCGACGTGGCCGCCTTCAGCCTTTCCTTCAGATCCTGGGCAGCCGCCAGGGCGTCGGCCCCTCCGCCTGAGGCCGCCCCGGCCAGGCGGTCCCCCATGAGTTCCAGCACCATCTTCACCCGGGTGCCGGTGTCCGTGCCGGAATTGGCCAAGTGGGTCCGCAGCCGCTCGAATTCCGTCCGCGTCACATCGCCCCCGCGGTCACCGGCCTCTTTGAGTGTGGTCAGAAGGTCCCCTTCCAGGTCCTTCACGGTGTCGTAGGTATCCCGGAGGTCCTCTGTCGCAAGCTGTTTTCCCTGGCCCCAGGCCTCTTCCAGGGCGAGTTGCAATGCAAAGACGCTTTTGGCGACGGCCTCGTCCATCCCCCGGACCGCCTCCTGCATGGCCGATCCCATTTCGCCGGCACGTTGCGTCAACCCATCGCCCACCCCTGCGACGGTGCTCCGCATGACCGCGCGTATCTCCTTGGGGTCGGCCTTTCGCTCCAGGATGGCCTGCAGCACCAACTGTCTGAACCGCTCCCTGAGGTCGGTCTCCCCACCCGCGGCAAGTTTGGCGGCTTGCCGTAATTCATCCTTTTCGATTGAGGTCATAGAGACACTCCTTAAAGTGGTTTATCAGATTTACCACCTTCACATACTAGCCTCAAATCTACCCCGGCGATGGAAACCGAGCGGGGCATGGACAAGTCGTCGTGCAGACCCCTATAGTCTGCCTACCTCGTTCCATGGACAGCCATGCGACAAGTCCTGCCCTGGGTGGTGATGGCCGCATTCCTGGCCGCAACGGCGCCGGCCCTCGCCGACGAAAACCTCGCCAAACAGTTGTTGCGCAAGGCGGAGCCCCTGCTCTATGCCCTATCCCTGGTGGGGACCCCGTACAAGCTCGGCGGCAAGGATCCCCAGCAGGGCCTGGACTGCAGCGGTTTCGTCCGCTACGTCTACAAGCAGAGCGCCGGCATCGACCTGCCCCACAACGCGCGGGCCATCAGCCGGGAGGGAGTCTCCGTCAGTGAGCAGGAGCTGAAACCGGGCGATCTGGTCTTTTTCAAGACCCTGCGCCATCCCTTCAACCACGTGGGCATCTATGCCGGGGACGGCAAGTTCGTCCATGCCAGCAGCCGCTCGGCCAGGGAAGTCGTGGTGTCCGACATCACCGAACAGTATTGGGCGGAGCGCTTCGATGGCGCACGGCGCATCCTGCCTTAGGGCCGTCGCTCCGTTCCTGGTTTTCCTCCTCGTCGCCCGGGGCGCAGGGGCCGCCAGCGAAGAGGAACTCTTTTTCAAGGGCACCGCCAGCGTCAACGAAGGCAAGCTGCATTTCCTCACCCAGCCCCCGGCCGAGCCGGTACACCATCTCTCCAACCGCATCACCATCAACGACGCCAGCCTCTCCCAGGGATGGATAGCGCTGGAACAGTGCCATGAGCATCTGGACACGGTGCCGCGTGCCCAGATCGTCTACGGCAAGGGACGCATGCGCGATCTGCGGGTGGTCAGTGCGAGGGGGATCGGTCAGGCCTGGACGGAGGACAACAGCGTGCAGCTCAGAGACGTCCACCCCGGCGCCACCATCTGCATCCACGCGGAAAGCCGGGCCTTGGCGAAGAACGGAGACATGAGTTTCAACCTGTCCAACGGGCCTTACATGCGCAAGTTTCTGGACGGTTACTACCCCATGCGGGTTTCCATGACCGTGCGCCTGGACACGGACAAGCTCCACTTCGTCGGCATCACCCCCGAAGCGCAGCCCGGCTTCCAGGTCTGGCACAGGGGCAAGGAGATCGGCTACGAGGCCTACTTCGAAGGCAGATTGACAACGGTGATCCGCTTCGACCGGACCGACCTTCGGTGAACGCGGCCTAGCCGGCGATTTCCCCCATGGCGCTCTGAAGGTAGTTCTGCAGGCCCATCTTCTCCACCAGTTCCAGCTGGGTTTCCAGGTAATCGATGTGCGCCTCGGTGTCTTCCAGGATGTCCTCCAGGATCTCCCGGGAGACGTAGTCCTTGACCGATTCGCAATAGGCGACGGCCTCCAGGTAATGGGCGCGGCCGGCAAGCTCCAGCTTGAGGTCGCAGGCCAGGCACTCGGGCACGTTCTCCCCGATCAGCAGCTTGTTCAGGTCCTGCAGGTTGGGCAGGCCCTCCAGGAACAGGATGCGCTCGATGAGCTTGTCCGCATGGTGCATCTCCTCCAAGGATTCGTCATATTCATGTTTGCCCAGGGCGTGCAATCCCCAGTTCTTGTACATCCGGGCGTGGAGGAAATACTGGTTGACGGCGGTCAGTTCGACGGTGAGTGCCTTGTTGAGGAGTTGGATGACCTTCTTGTCGCCTTGCATTTGCGCTCCTGTTCTGCGTGGTTTTGGAGAGGAGCCCCGCCTCGTATCCCAGGACCCAAGAAATTCAGGTTTGAATTGTCGGCCCTAACCGGCTTGGAAGAAAGAGATGAAGCTATAGGCCTGCAGTCGAGGTCAGGCCGCGCATGCCAGGGGTTCCTCCCGATCGGGGTAGCGCTGGCATTCCTTGAGGATGCCATGGGCACACTGGGCGCACCGCCCGCACTCGGAGGCGACACCCAGATGCTCCCTCAGGTCGCGCATGGAGCGGATCCCGTTCTCGGCCGCTTCCCTGACCTGCCGTTCGGTCACTGCCTGGCATACACAGACGTACATTCGAAGGGTCTCCGCCGCTTGGCACACGCCATGGATTCAATTTCGCACAAATGAGAACGGTTGTCAATTGCATTGGCTGTGCCCCCGTTCCGAGTCTGTTTCATTGAAGAAAGCTGCGTGCCAAGCGGTGGCTTCTGGACTCAATCTTTTCATTTCAAAAGCTTATCGTCATTACCGGGCCTGACGCCGTGTCGGATGTCGGACGAACCACCCGCCAAGGGTTACCCACAGCCAATAGCCCAGTCCCTGATCCCCCCTTCAGGGGGTCGTCTCAGAAAACGGAAAAATCGTACGCCAAGCCCTAAACGTTTCGTTCAGCCGCAATGCAGCGCGTCGATCAACGGGCAGGACACCTCACCGTGGTGCGCACTGCACTCGCTGACCAGCTTGGACAGCGCCGTCTCCATCCGCGTGAGGTCCGCTAGGCGTGCGCGCACATCGGCCAGCCGCAGGGCTGCGAGTTCGGCCGCCTCGCTGCAATGGGTGCCATCCTCTAGCCTCAGCAGCTCACCAATCTCGTCCAGGCTGAAGCCCAGACGCTGGGCCGACTTCACGAACCTCACCCGCGCTACATCCGCCCCGCCGTAGCGGCGGATACTGCCGTAAGGCCGATCCGGTTCCAGCAGCAAGCCCTTGCGCTGGTAGAAGCGGATCGTCTCGACGTTGACCCCGGCGGCCTTGGCAAAGGCCCCGATGGTCAGGTTCTCCAAAATATTCTCCATTTCGCTTGACTCCGTACTTGACTACGGAAGTAAGGTTAAAGCATCAGCGGGCCGCACTGCCGTGCGCCTTGACCTGTTCAACCCCGTGGCGCCCGGCACGCGGCTTTCCGGCGTGCTGCGGCGCAAGGAGAACCCAACATGAGCGCGATCCAGACCGAATCTGTCCTGACCTGCCCGGTCTGCGGTCACCGTGAAACCCTTACCATGCCCACCGACGCCTGTCAGTGGTTTTACGAATGCCCGGCCTGCAAGACCCTGCTCAAGCCCAAGCCCGGCGACTGCTGCGTGTTCTGCTCCTACGGCACCGTGCCGTGCCCGCCGATCCAGGCCGTACGGGCGCACGGCGGCGGGAGCTGCTGTGGATGAGCCTCGTCCTCGCCGCCCTCGTCCCCCTGGTCCTGACGACCGTGTTCGCCATGGTCGGGGTTGGCGCCGCCTTCGCTCTAATTTCGGTCATCCTGGCCTTCGGCATCGAGCTGCAGACGTCGATGGCCACCGCTCTGCTGCTCAACGCCGTCGCCATGGCGGTCGCCTCGGCGACCTTTATCCGCAATGGGCTGGTGGCCTGGCGCCTGGTCCTGCCCCTGCTGGCGCTGGCGGTGCTGGCCTCGCCGGCCGGGGTCCGGTTCGCCCAGGGTCTGGACCGCACCGTGCTGCTGGCCCTGTTCGTGGCCTTTCTGGTGTTTGCCGCGCTGATGATCCTGGTCTACCGGCCACCTGCACGGAAGGATCAGGTCACGACCCGCGCGGCGCTGACCCTGATAACTGCTTGACCATCCAGTGCGATATTTTCGGTCTATCGTCGTTGGGAGGCACGGCATCGTGAACTACGGCCACCTACCAGGAACTGACAGCACTACGATCACCACCGTGACTGAAGATACTTCCATCCCACATGTCTCGGAGACACGCTCCATGCTTTACCTCGATTACCGACGTTCGGCGTTCGTCGCATGTTTCGCACTGGCCGTATGGGCCGTGCCTTCGTCCGCTGAGACTGCCGCAGGGCTGCCCGCCACACCGGCCGGCCTGAAGCCCGTCCTCCAGGCCATCGCCGAGCATTCCCCCGACGTGTTGGCGGCCCAGGCCGCCCGCCGCCAGACCGACGCCCAGGTTCAGCAGGCGCGCGCCGCGTGGTTCGGCAAGATCGACGCCTACGCCCTGAGCCAGCATTACAACGACCCGCGTCTGACCCGCCCGATCACCCAGCCGCCCAACGTGGCCAACTACCCGTTCGGCAAGGACCAGTTCGGCTACGGCCTGGACCTGCATCTGCCGATCGACGTGTCGCGCCAGATCGCCGCCGAGGTCGACGCCGCGAGGAGCCGCGCCGCGGGTGCGCGCTGGAGTGCCGAGGACGTGCGCCTGCGTAGCCAGTTGCAGGGCGCTGTGTTGTACCGCAACCTGGAGGCGCTCGCCGGCCAGCGCGCGGCCCTCGTCACCCAGCGCGACGCTCTCCTCGCCAGTGGCCGCGCTGCCCAGGCCGGCCTTCAGGCCGGCACCATCGCCCGGGTCGGCCTGCTACGGGTGCAGGCTGCCGTGGCCGAAATCGATGCCCAGATCGCCGGCGTCGACGGCCAGGAACAGAAGCTGCGCGCCCAGCTGGCCGCGCTGATAGGCACGGATGCCTACGCCGCGCCGGTCGAACCACCCAAGACCGGGCCGACCGGGTTGCCGGCGGAACCCGCCGACGCACCGCCCGCGCTGCGCGCCGCCCAGGACGCGCTGGCCGCGAGCCAGTCCAAGCTCCATGCCGCCGAGCGCGCCGAGCTGCCGCAGACCGCGCTCACCGGCGGCTGGAACCACAATGCCGTGCAGTGGGACCAGCAGCCGGTCGAGACTTGGCAGATCAACCTGGCGGTGCGCCTGAACCTGTGGGCG
>JBJKSP010000423.1:0-4919 GCA_046703865.1 Thiobacillaceae bacterium | reverse complement strand
CCGTTCGCGAGCCCTTACAGACGGGATTGAAGGGAATCGACGGCATGATTCCCATCGGCCGCGGCCAGCGTGAGTTGATCATCGGCGACCGGCAGACCGGCAAGACGGCGGTGGCCGTCGACACCATCATCAACCAGAAAGGCGCGGGCGTCGTTTGCATCTACGTCGCCGTGGGACAGAAGGCCTCCTCCGTGGCCAACTTGGTGCGCAAGCTGGAGGAACATGGCGCCATGGGACACACCATCGTGGTGGCGGCCAACGCCTCGGACCCCGCCGCCATGCAGTTCATCGCCCCCTATTCCGGCTGCACCATGGGCGAATACTTCCGGGACCTGGGCCAGGACGCGCTCATCATCTATGACGACCTGACCAAGCAGGCCTGGGCCTATCGCCAGATCTCCCTGTTGCTGCGCCGTCCGCCCGGCCGTGAGGCCTACCCCGGCGACGTGTTCTATCTGCACTCCCGACTGCTCGAGCGGGCCGCCAGGGTCAACGCGGACTATGTGGAGAAGATGACCGGCGGCGTGGTCAAGGGCAAGACCGGCTCGCTCACCGCCCTGCCCATCATCGAGACCCAGGCCGGTGACGTCTCCGCCTTCGTGCCCACCAACGTCATCTCCATCACCGACGGCCAGATCTTCCTGGAAACCGATCTGTTCAACGCGGGCATCCGTCCCGCCATCAATGCCGGCCTGTCCGTTTCCCGGGTGGGCGGTGCGGCCCAGACCAAGGTCATCAAGAAACTGGGCGGCGGTGTGCGTCTGGCCCTGGCCCAATACCGCGAGCTGGCGGCCTTCGCCCAATTCGCATCGGATCTGGACGACATCACCCGCAAGCAGCTGGAGCGGGGCAAGATGGTCACGGAACTGATGAAGCAGGCCCAGTATTCGCCTATGACGGTGGCCGAAATGGCAGTGACCCTGTTCGCCGTGAACCGCGGCTATATGGATGACGTTGATGTCCATCGCGCCATGGCCTTCGAGGCGGCCCTGCAGTCCTTCCTCAAGGGGAAGTACAAGGCCATGATGGACAAGGTCGAGGACAGCAAGGACCTGGACGTGGAGACCGAAAAGCAACTGGTCGCCGCCATCGAGGACTTCAAGGCCAGCGCCGTCTACTGATCACACGCCCCATCGGACTGAACTATGGCTGCCGGCAAAGAGATTCGCTCCAAGATCAAAAGCGTGGAGAACACGCGCAAGATCACCAAGGCCATGGAAATGGTGGCCGCCTCCAAGATGCGCAAGGCCCAGGACCGCATGCGGCATGCCCGCCCCTATGCCGAGAAGATCGCGCAGGTCGCGGCCCACTTCAGCCAGGCCCATCCCGAATACCGCCATCCTTTCGTGGTGGCCCGGGACCGGGTCAAGCGCGCCGGACTCATCGTGGTGACCACCGACAAGGGCCTGTGCGGTGCCCTGAACACCAACGCCCTGCGCTTGGCCATCGGCAAGATGAAGGAATGGGACGCCCAGCAGATCGAGACGGACGTCACCGTCATCGGCAACAAGGGCCTGGGTTTCATGCAGCGCGCCGGGGCGAGCATCGTCTCCCACCTCACCGGCTTGGGGGACACGCCTCATTTGGAACGCCTGATCGGTCCGCTGCAGGTGATACTGGACGCTTACAGGGACGGCCGCATCGACGCCCTCTACCTGATCTATTCGCGCTTCATCAACACCATGAAGCAGGAGTCCACCTTCACCCAGCTCCTGCCCCTCACGTCCAATCAGGCCGTGGAACAGGCGAAGCATTACTGGGACTACATCTACGAACCCGAGGCCAGGGGGGTGGTGGATGGGCTCATGGTCCGCTACATCGAGGCCCTGATCTACCAGGCGGTGGCGGAGAACATGGCCTGCGAGCAGTCGGCGCGGATGGTGGCCATGAAGGCCGCATCGGACAACGCCAAGAGCGTCATCGAGGAGCTGAACCTGGTCTACAACAAGACCCGCCAGGCCGCCATCACCCAGGAACTCAGCGAGATCGTGGCCGGTGCTGCGGCGGTTTAGGAATCGCGGCCCAAGCCATTCCACAGGATTCAAACTTAGCGGGAACACGAAATGAGCGAAGGAAAAATCGTACAGATCATCGGCGCGGTGGTGGACATGGAGTTCTCCCGCGAGTCCCTGCCCAAGATCCATGAAGCCATCAAGATCGATGAGCCCGCCCTCACCTTCGAGGTCCAGCAGCAACTGGGCGACGGGGTGGTGCGGACCATCGCCCTTGGCACCACGGACGGCCTCAGGCGGGGCATGACGGTGAAGAACACCGGCGCGGCCATCCTGGTGCCCGTGGGTCAGGCCACCCTGGGCCGCATCATGAACGTGTTGGGCGAGCCCGTGGACGAGGGCGGGCCGGTGAACGCCGAGGTGAGCTGGCCCATCCACCGCAAGGCGCCGGCCTATGCGGACCAGGCCCCTGCCGTGGAGATCCTGGAGACCGGCATCAAGGTCATCGACCTGGTGATGCCCATCGCCAAGGGCGGCAAGGTGGGCCTGTTCGGCGGCGCCGGCGTGGGCAAGACCGTGACCCTGATGGAGCTCATCCGCAACATCGCGGTGGAGCACTCGGGCTTCTCCGTATTCGCCGGCGTGGGGGAGCGGACCCGGGAAGGCAACGACTTCTATCACGAGATGAAGGAAGGCGGCGTACTGGACAAGGTGTCCCTGGTCTACGGCCAGATGAACGAGCCCCCGGGCAACCGGCTGCGCGTGGCCCTGACCGGGCTCACCATGGCCGAATACTTCCGGGACGAAGGCCGGGACGTGCTCTTCTTCGTGGACAACATCTACCGCTACACCCTGGCCGGCACGGAGGTCTCCGCCCTGCTGGGCCGGATGCCCTCCGCCGTGGGCTACCAGCCCACCCTGGCGGACGAGATGGGGCGGCTCCAGGAGCGCATCACTTCCACGCGCACCGGTTCCATCACCTCCTTCCAGGCCGTGTACGTGCCCGCGGACGACCTGACCGACCCGTCCCCGGCCACCACCTTCGCCCACCTGGACGCGACCCTGGTGCTGTCCCGGCAGATCGCTGAGCTGGGCATCTACCCCGCCGTGGACCCCCTGGATTCCACTTCCCGCCAGCTGGACCCCCTGGTGGTGGGCGAGGAGCACTACAGCGTGGCCCGCCAGGTGCAGTCCACCCTGCAGCGCTACAAGGAATTGCGGGACATCATCGCCATTCTGGGCATGGACGAACTGTCCCCGGAGGACAAGCTCACCGTCGCTGGGGCGCGGAAGATCCAGCGTTTCCTGTCCCAGCCGTTCTTCGTGGCCGAGGCCTTCACCGGCGCGGCCGGCAAGTACGTCGGCCTGAAGGACACCATTTCGGGCTTCAAGGCCATCGTCAACGGCGAATACGACCACCTGCCCGAGCAGGCCTTCTACATGGTCGGCACCATCGACGAGGCCGTGGAGAAGGCGAAAACCATACACTGAGCCGGGATTGGGGAATGGGTGACGAGTTGAGACGCCGGACTCTATCCCTGAGCGCCCGCATGGGGACTAAGATATGGCTATGACCATTCATGTGGACATCGTGAGCGCCGAGGCGTCCATCTATTCCGGCCTGGCCGAAATGGTGGTGGTCCCGGCCGAGATGGGCGAGGTGGGCATCTACCCACGCCATGCCCCCATGCTCACCCGCATCAAACCCGGCTCGGTGCGCATCAAGGTGCCCGACCAGGAGACTGAGGACCTCATCTACGTCTCCGGCGGCATCCTGGAGGTCCAGCCGGGTGTGGTGACCATCCTGTCCGATACCGCCATCCGCGGCGCCGACCTGGACGAGGCCCGGGTCACGGAGGCCAAGCGCCAGGCCGAGGAGGCCATCAAGAACCGCACCTCGGCCATGGACTATGCCAAGGCCCAGGCCGAGCTGGCCGAGGCCATCGCCCAACTGGCGGCCATCCAGAAGCTGCGCAAGAAGCGGCAGTGATCCTTTTCCGGTAGCTGCGGCCGGACGGTGTAAGGCCATCCGTCTTTCTGCCATGCCGCCCCGGAACCGTTGCCCCTGCCCGGCCGCCGGCCGGACAAAGCCCCGAAGCCTGTTTATACTTACGCAGATTCGAACCATCCCCAAGCGATGACAAGTCCGCTCAACGTCGTCATCCTCGCCGCCGGCAAGGGTACCCGCATGAAGTCCGACCTGCCCAAGGTGCTTCATCCCCTGGCCGGCCGTCCCCTGCTCGCCCACGTCCTCGATGCCGCCCGGAGCCTACAGCCGGAGAAGATCTGCGTGGTCTACGGCCACGGCGGCGAGGCCCTGCCACAGGCGGTAGATGGGGACGGGCTCGTCTGGGTGAAACAGGAGCCCCAGCAGGGCACCGGTCATGCGGCGAAGCAGGCCCTGCCCCATCTGGATCCCGATGCCATCTGCCTGATCCTCTACGGTGACGTGCCCCTGATCCGGCCCGAGACCCTGCAGGAGATGATCATTCTTGCCCGGGAGGGGGCCGTCGCGCTGCTGACCCTGCGCCTGGGAAATCCCGCCGGCTACGGGCGCGTCGTGCGCAATGCGGGGGGCCAGGTGGAACGCATCGTGGAGCACAAGGACGCCACGGCCGAGGAGCTGGCCATCGACGAGGTGAATACCGGCTTCCTGTGCCTGCCTGCGGGCAAGCTGGGGGGATGGCTGGCGCGACTCAGCAACGACAATGCCCAGGGCGAGTACTACCTCACCGACGTGATCGGCATGGCCGTCGCCGACGGCGAGCGGGTCATTCCCTGCCATCCCGCCGCCGAGTGGGAGGTGCTGGGGGTGAACAGCCGCGGCCAGCTGGCGGAACTGGAGCGGCTGTATCAGAGGAAAGTCGCCGAGGGGCTCATGGCCCAGGGGGTGACCCTCGTCGACCCCGCCCGCCTGGATGTGCGCGGGTCTCTGGAATGCGGGCGCGACGTCCTCATCGACGTCAA
>JBJKSP010000422.1:0-3582 GCA_046703865.1 Thiobacillaceae bacterium | reverse complement strand
CTCGGGGCTGGTCTCCGCCACCAGGATGGCCTCGCAGTTGCAGCCCTTTTGCAGCAATCCTCCGATGAGGGCGGCAGCCATGTTGCCGCCTCCGATGAAGCCCAGTTTCACGCTTTTTCTCCCTTCGGTCGCATGCCGAAGATAGCAGTACCCACGCGCACTATGGTAGCGCCTTCCAGAATGGCGGACTCGAGATCGTGGGACATCCCCATGGACAGGGTCTCGACGTCCACCCCCGCGCTGCGGGCCTGATCCAGGATTCGCCCCAGGATACGGAACTGACGGCGCTGCTCGTCACTGTCCTCGCTGGGGCTGGGAATGGTCATGAAACCCCGCAGTCTCAGCCCGGGCAGGGCCGCCACCTCGCTCGCCAAAGCCAGTGCCCGAGAAGGTTCCACCCCGCGCTTGCTCGCCTCGCCCCCCGTATTGACCTGGACGCAGACCTGGAGGGGCGGCAGATGAGCCGGACGCTGCAGGGAGAGGCGCTGGGCGATGCCGAGTCGATCGATGCCGTGCACCCAGTCGAAGCGCTCGGCTATCGAGCGGGTCTTGTTGCTCTGGATTGGGCCGATGTAATGCCACTCGATAGGCAGCTCGGACAACTCATCCATCTTGGCCAAAGCCTCCTGGACATAGCTCTCGCCGAAGGCACGCTGGCCCGCCGCCCAGGCCTCCCGTACCGCCTGTGCAGAACAGGTCTTGGTCACGGCCAGGAGCGTCACCGACTGGGGCGAACGACCCGCGGCGAGACAGGCCGCCGCCATACGTCCGCGGACGGCTTGCAAGGCAGATGCGATTGCGCCCATAATGGCCAAAATCCCCCGCCAGCTCACTGTAACCAGCGGAATTATAATGGAAATTTCTGACCTCCTGAATTTCGCCGTCAAGAGCAAGGCCTCCGACCTGCATCTGTCCGCCGGCTTGCCCCCCATGATCCGGGTGCACGGCGACATCCGGCGCATCAACGTCCCCCCCCTGGACCACCAGCAGGTCAAGGGGATGATCTACGACATCATGAGCGATGTGCAGCGCAAGATGTACGAAGAGCATCTGGAGACGGACTTTTCCTTCCAGCTGCAGGACGTGGCGCGCTTCCGGGTCAACGTCTTCAACCAGAATCGCGGTGCCGCGGCGGCGTTCAGGACCATTCCCAGCAAGGTCATCACCCTGGAGGAACTGGAGGCGCCCCGGATCTTCAGGGAGATCTCGGAGCAGCCGCGCGGGATCGTGCTGGTGACCGGCCCCACGGGCTCGGGCAAGTCCACCACCCTGGCGGCCATGATCGACTACATCAACGAGAAGTACCACAGCCATATCCTCACCATCGAAGACCCCATCGAATTTCTACACACCAGCAAGAAATGCCTGATCAACCAGCGCGAGCTGGGTCCCCACACCCACAGCTTCGCCAACGCCCTGCGATCGGCCCTGCGTGAAGACCCGGACGTGATCCTGGTGGGCGAGATGCGCGACCTGGAGACCATCAGGCTGGCGCTTACCGGCGCCGAAACCGGGCACCTGGTGTTCGCCACCCTGCATACCAGTTCGGCCCCCAAGACCATCGACCGGATCGTGGACGTCTTCCCTGCAGCCGAGAAGGAGATGGTGCGCTCCATGCTTTCCGAGTCCCTGCGCGCGGTCATTTCCCAGACCCTGCTCAAGCGCAAGGACGGCTCCGGCCGGGTGGCGGCCCACGAGATCATGATCGGCACCGCCGCCATCCGAAACCTGATCCGGGAGAACAAGATCGCCCAGATGTACTCCTCCATCCAGACCGGCCAGTCCCTGGGTATGCAGACCCTGGATCAGGCACTCACGGAACTTGTTAAGCGCAACATCATCAGCGTGGATGAGGCCCGGCCTGTCGCGGTGAACAAAGATTCGTTCCTGTTGTAGCCCGGAGGACGCCATGGCCTCGACCATCCCCCAACCCATCTACGACTGGCTGCGCCTGGTGGTGATGCGCAAGGCCTCCGACCTCTTCCTCACGGCCGGCTTCCCGCCCGCCATCAAGCTGGACGGCAAGGTCACGCCCATCGGCAAAGAAACCCTGACGCCGGCGGCCACCCTGGGTTTCGCCCACGCGGTCATGAACGAGCGCATGAGGGCCCAGTTCGACCAGCACAAGGAGGCCAACTTCGCGGTCTACGATCTGGATATCGGGCGTTTCCGGGTCAGTGCCTTCGTCCAGCAGGGCCGGGCCGGCCTGGTGTTCCGCCCGGTCACCGCCAAGATTCCCAGCCTGGAGGAACTGCACCTGCCGCCCATCCTCAAGGACATCGCCATGGTGCCCCGGGGCCTGGTGCTGGTGGTGGGGGCCACGGGCTCGGGCAAATCCACCTCCCTGGCGGCCATGATCGGCCACCGGAACCAGAACGCCCAGGACCACATCATCACGGTGGAGGACCCCATCGAGTTCGTGCACCAGCACGGCAAGTCCATCATCACCCAGCGGGAAGTGGGCACCGATACGGAAAGCTGGGAGGTGGCCCTCAAGAACACCCTGCGCCAGGCCCCGGACGTGATCCTGATCGGCGAGATCAGGGACCAGGAGGGCATGCAGTTCGGCCTGACCTATGCCGAAACCGGCCACCTGTGCCTGGCCACCATCCACGCCAACAACGCCAACCAGGCCCTGGACCGGGTCTTGAGCTTTTTTGCCCGGGAACGGCGCGACCAGTTCCTAATGGACCTGTCCATGAACCTGCGCGGCATCATCTCCCAGCGCCTGCTGCCCCGGAAGGACGGCAAAGGGCGTATCCCGGCGGTGGAGGTGCTGCTGAATTCCCCCCTCATCTCGGACCTGATCATGAAAGGCCAGCTCGACGAGATCAAGCCGATCATGGCCAAGTCCCGGGACCTGGGCATGCAGACATTCGACCAGTCCCTGTTCGACCTGTGGCGGCTGGACATCGTCACGGCGGACGACGCCCTGCGCAACGCCGACTCCTTCAACGATCTGCGCCTAAGGATCAAGCTGCAGGGCAAGGAAAGCAAGGACCTGGCCGACGGAGGGCGCATCCCCGGCAGTTCAAGCAAGCTGGACCTGGTCTGAGCGGGAAGAGCGCGGCCCTTACTGCTTCAATGGAACAGGCCGTAGGCCATCCTGACCCCCAGCAGGTAGAGCAGGCCGGCGAATATCTTCTTCAGCCTTTCCACCGGCAGGCGGTGGCTCACCCGTGCCCCCAATGGAGCGGTGAGCCAGCTTCCCGTGGCGATGGCCACGAATGCCGGCAGGTAGACGAATCCCAGACTGTAGTGAGGTAATCCGGCTGCGGTCCGGCCGGACAGGGCGTAGCCCACCGCCCCCGAGAGGGCGATGGGAAAGCCGATGGCCGCCGATGTCCCGATGGCGTGATGCAGGCGCAAGTTGCACCAGGCCAGGAAGGGCACTGAAAGAGTACCCCCCCCGATGCCCACCCAGCTCGACACGCTGCCGATCAGCCCCCCCGCCAGGGACAGGCCCGTCCAACCGGGCAGGTCCCGGTGGGGGCCGGGCTTGAGGCCCAGCAACATCTGGGTGGCCGCATAGAACAGGAACACGGTGAAGAACGCGCGCAGGTATCGATCGGGAAAATAGGC
>JBJKSP010000421.1:0-2529 GCA_046703865.1 Thiobacillaceae bacterium | reverse complement strand
GTCAGCGCGTGGCGCTGGAGGAGGCGATAGAACTCGGTGCGGTTGCGCCCGGCCAGACGGGCCGCCTCGGCCACCGAGCCGTTGGACACCTTCAGCAGCTGGATCAGGTAGTCGCGTTCGAAGCGGTTCTTGGCCTCGGCATAGCTGAGGATCTCCACCGGCCGGTCCCGCAGGGCGCGAGAGACCAGGCCGACGGGTACCAGGGCCGTGGTGCACAAGGCGCAGCAATGCTCCACGGCGTTCACCAGCTGGCGTACGTTGCCCGGCCAATCGTAGGCGACCAGCATCTGTAGCGCCTCGGGGGTGAAACCGCTCACCGCCCGGTGGTGTTTGTCTGCCAGGACCCGCAGATAATGGTTGGCCAGCAGCTGGATATCCTCCCGGCGCTCCCTCAGGGGCGGGATCTGCAGGGCCACCACATTGAGCCGGTAATAGAGGTCCTCCCGGAAGGCGCCAGAGTTGATGGCCGCTTCCAGATCACGATGGGTGGCGGAGACGATGCGCACGTCCACGGTGACGGCCTGACTGGCGCCCACCGGCCTCACCTCCCGCTCCTGCAGCACGCGCAGCAGTTTCACCTGCAGCGGCAGGGGCATGTCGCCGATCTCGTCCAGAAAGACCGTGCCGCCGTCCGCGGTCTGGAGCAGGCCCTTGCGCGCCCCCACCGCACCGGTGAAGGCGCCTTTGGCATGGCCGAAGAGTTCGGATTCCAGCAACTGTTCCGGGATGGCACTGCAGTTGATGGCCACGAAGGGCCGCTCTTGCCGCGGGCTGGCCAGATGGATGGCCCGGGCAAGGATCTCCTTGCCGGTGCCGGACTCGCCCTGGATCAGCACGCTGGCCTCGCTCCGGGCCACCAGATAGGCCTCGGAGAGCAATGCCTCCATGCGGGGGCTCGCCGTGAGGATGCCGCTGCGCCAGGGGTGTTGCTCGCCGGGTACACCCGGGGGCTCGGCCCGGAGGGCCATGGCCCGCTCGAGCAGCCCGATCAGTTCCTTGGCATCGCAGGGTTTGGTGAGATAGCCGAACAGACCGCGCTGGGTCGCCTCTACCGCATCGGGGATGGTGCCATGGGCGGTGAGCATGATCACGGGCAGCCCCGGGTCGTCCCGGTGGATGCGCTCGAACAGGGCGATCCCGTCCATCCCGTCCATGCGCATGTCGGTGACCACCGCCTGGGGCCGGGCCACGCCCACCAGGGTCAACGCCTCCTCTCCGCCGGAGGCGGTCTGCACCCGGTAGCCCGCGGCCTGCAGGCGCATGGTCAGCAGGCGCAGCAGGTCGGGGTCGTCATCCACGAGCAACACGGTCGGGGCCATGGCGGTCACCTCTTGGGGGGCGGTTTGGGCTGGCTGCGGTCTAGCAAGTTCTGTTCCAGGTCCTTGAGCCGATCGATCTTATCCTGGAGTTCATCCGCCCGATCATGCTCCTGACGCAGCAGAAGCTCTTGGTTCACCGTCCTTTGCATCAGGCGGATGTAATACTTCAGTGACTGGTCTGGAAAGGCGCCTTCCAGACCCGAAAGGAGCGTCTGGGCACGGGCCAGTTCCTCGTTGGAGGCGTCTTCCCGATCGAGCAGCCAGGCCAGCTCGAGCCGCTCGGTGGCCGTACGGCTGGTGAGGGCTTGCAGCCGTTTGGTCTCTGCATGCAGGACTGCTGGATCCCGGGCGGACATCTTGCGCATGTATCCGGTCATGTCTCGCATGTCGAAGGACTGCGCGGCACCGCCGGGCTCCACGATGATGGCGGCCGGCCCGGCCTCGTTGCCGGGCGCGATGGCACAGCCGCACACCAGCAGGCACACCAGCAGGCCCCCCATCGCCTCAACCCGCATGCGCGTCTCCTTCCGATGCCATGAGGACAACCTGGAAACAGGACCCCTGTCCGGGTGTTTCCACGAGTCGGACCCGTCCGCCCTGGCCCTCTACATACTCCCGAACGATGGCCAGACCAAGGCCGCTGCCGCGCAGCGGTCCGCGCGGTTGCACGCTGGCCTGATAGTAGGGTTCGAAGATATGGTCCCGGTCGGGCTCCGGCACGCCGGGACCCTGGTCCCGTACGGTCACCATCACCCCTTCCTGCGCGCGCCGAGCCTCGACATGGATCTCGCCCCTTTCGGGGCTGAAGCGCACGGCATTGCCCATGAGGTTGTCGAACACCGTTTCGAGCCAGGCCCTGTCGCCCCAGACCCGCACTCCATCCACGGCGACGTCCACTTGCAGCGCCTTGGACCGGATGGCCAGGTCCTGGTGCGAGAGCACGGCGTTCCACACCTCGTCCAAGTCCACATCCCTCATCACCGGCGCCACGGGCTGCTGCACGATCCGACTGTAGGCGATGAGGTCCTCGATGCGCCGTTGCAATTCCCGTGCGTTGTTCCGCATGATCTGGATGACCTCCTCCTGCTGTCCGGTCAGGTCCCCGCCGACCCGGTCTGACAGCAATTCCACCCCTTCCCGCAGCGAGGCCAGGGGCGTCTTCAGTTCATGGGAGACGTGGCGCAGAAAGCGCAGCTTTTGCTGTTCCAGG
>JBJKSP010000420.1:0-2998 GCA_046703865.1 Thiobacillaceae bacterium | reverse complement strand
CCCCCTGACCAGTCTTCCCAGCTTCATACAGTTCAACGCGCGCCTCCAGCACGCCATCCATCAGGCCGAGCGCCATGGCGAGCAGCTGGCGGTGCTGCTCTTCGACCTGGACCATTTCAGGCGCGTCAACAGCGCCCTGGGCCACAAGGCCGGAGACGAACTGCTGCAGGCCGTGGCGACCCGGCTGGCATCGCGGCTGCGCAAGTCCGACACCCTGTCCCGGCGCGGAGGCGACGAGTTCACCGTGCTGATCGAAAGGGTCAGCGGACCCGCGGAAGCCGGCAAGCTGGCCCAGGAACTGCTCGAGCACTTGTCCCAGCCCTTCACCCTGGCCTCGGGCGGCCAGGTGCTCACCGGCGCCAGCGTGGGCATCAGCCTGTATCCGGACGACGGCGCCGATGCCGGCCTGCTCATCCGTGCCGCCGACGCCGCCATGTACCAGGCCAAGGATTCCGGCCGCGGCCATGCCCGTTTCCACACCCGGGAAGCGGCGGCCATCGCGTCCCGGCGCCTGGAACTGTCGCAGCGCATGGAGGCGGCCCTGGCCGACCAGCGTTTCCGCCTGGTCTACCAGCCCCTGTACGCCATGACCAGCGGCCGGGTGGTGGGCGTGGAGGCCCTGCTGCGATGGGAGGACGGGGACATGGGCGAGGTGCCGCCGGCGCGTTTCATCCCCATCGCCGAGGAATCCGGCCTGATCCGGACCCTGGGGGAGTGGGCCCTGCGCCAGGCCTGCACCCAGGCGGCGGCCTGGCTCAAGGCGGGACTGGACCTGACCGTGGCGGTGAACGTCTCCGACCTCCAGATGAAGACGGCGGGCTTCGCCGAGCTGGTGCGCGAGATCCTGCTGGATACGGGGCTGCCGCCGGAAAACCTGGAACTGGAGATGGGCGAATCCGCCCTGGACGACGACGGCGGCATCAATGCCGAAAACCTGATCGCCCTGAGCGGGATGGGGGCCAAGATCGCCGTGGACGATTTCGTCAGCGACTACTCCACGCTGGATTACCTCAGGCACCTGCCCGTGAACCGCCTGAAGATCGACAGAAGCCTGGTCTGCGACCTCCCCAGCAACGAGGACGACCTGAAGACCGTCGCCACCATCATCGCCCTGGCCAGGTCCCTGCGCCTGCACGTCACCGCGGTGGGCGTGGAAACGGGGGAACAGCGCCAGCTCCTCCACGACCAGGGCTGCGACACGGCCCAGGGCTATCTCTACTCCCCGGCACTGGCGGCCGAGGCCATCCCCGCCCTGCTGTCCGGGAACGCTCCCATGGGTGAAAACACCGCCCCGGCGAGCTGAGCGAAGGCAGCCCGGATGCTTCTTTCAGCTTGATAGAATGGCGTATTTACCGGCCCGCACCGCACCATGACCCGCAACATCCTCGTCACCTCAGCCCTGCCCTACGCCAACGGGTCCATCCACCTGGGCCACCTGGTGGAATACATCCAGACCGACATCTGGGTGCGGTTCCAGAAGATGCAGGCCGATACGACCTGTTACTACGTGTGCGCCGACGACACCCACGGCACCCCCATCATGCTGCGGGCGGAGAAGGAGGGGATCAGCCCGGACGCGCTCATCGCCCGGGTCTGGCAGGAGCACAAGCGGGACTTCGACGGCTTCCTGGTGGACTTCGACAACTACTACACCACCCACTCGGAGGAGACCCGCCACTACTCCAACGACATCTACACCAAACTCAAGTCGGCGGGCCTCATCGAGGTGCGGGCCGTCGAGCAGTTCTACGATCCGGTCAAGGCGATGTTCCTGCCCGACCGCTTCATCAAGGGCGAGTGCCCCAAGTGCCACGCCAAGGACCAGTACGGCGATTCCTGCGAGGTCTGCGGCGCGGCCTACCAGCCCACCGAGCTGATCAACCCCTATTCCGCCGTGTCCGGGGCGGCCCCCGTGCGCAAGACCTCGGACCACTATTTCTTCAGGCTCTCGGACCCGCGCTGCGCCGATTTCCTGAACGGGTGGATCGTGCCGCCCCAGGTCCAGCCCGAGGCGGGCAACAAGCTCCGGGAATGGCTGGAGGGCGGACTCACCGACTGGGACATCTCCCGGGACGCGCCCTATTTCGGCTTCGAGATCCCGGACGCCCCGGGCAAGTACTTCTACGTCTGGCTGGACGCCCCCATCGGCTACCTGGGCAGCTTCCGCAACCTGTGCGACCGGGCGGGCATCGACTTCGACAGCTACTGGGACGCGGCCAAGGCCAGGGCGTCAGGCACCCAGGTCTACCACTTCATCGGCAAGGACATCCTCTACTTCCACGCCCTGTTCTGGCCCGCGGAGCTGGAGCACGCCGGCTACCGCACCCCGACCGGCGTGTACTGCCACGGCTTCCTCACCGTGAACGGCGCCAAGATGTCCAAATCCCGCGGCACCTTCATCACCGCCGAGAGCTACCTGAGGCACCTGAACCCGGAATGGCTGCGCTATTACTACGCGGCCAAGCTGGGCAGCGGCATCGAGGACATCGACCTCAATCTGGAGGACTTCACTGCCCGGATCAATGCCGACCTGGTGGGCAAGTACGTCAATATCGCCAGCCGTTGCGCAGGATTCATCACCAAGCGGTTCGAAAACCGTCTTGCAAGTTATGAACTATTAAAGCAAGCGGCGGACGCCTCTGATTTCGAAACCGACGGTTATGGTTGGACAATTGGTAGTACCGGTGTTGTTGCAGCTCCAATACGAGTAACTGTTGTTAGCGAGAATAAAGCACCGGCTGGCTGGAAATCTCCGCAAGTCTACGCAGGCAAAGACATCCTGTCCTTTGCATCGAGCAAAGCTGAAAAGATTAGTAACTTTTTTGAGGCCAGGGAGTACGGAAAGGCGTTACGTGAGGTTGAAACAATACTTACCGTTGCCAACGGCTATATCAATGAACTTGCTCCTTGGGAAATTGCAAAGGATCCAACAAAGAGTGATTTACTACATGGCGTATGCAGCGTTGCACTAAATCTATTCCGTACAGCGTCTATATAC
>JBJKSP010000419.1:0-16325 GCA_046703865.1 Thiobacillaceae bacterium | reverse complement strand
ATTAAACGCCTGCGGCGGGCCGTCGGTTCCCGCCCGTGGCCCGGACATCACACTAGGGTCATGGAGACCGGATCCGAGTCACGGGTACGCTGACAAGCTGATGAACGGTACAACCCCCCTGTCCGACGAACGGACCCTGCTGCTGGATTCCTTCCATGCCGCGGTGGCCTCGGTCCGGGCCGAGGCCGTGCTACCGGCCCACCTGCCACCCCCGCCCCCGGGACGCACCGTGGTGGTGGGTGCGGGCAAGGCGGCCGCCGATATGGCCGCCTGTGTGGAGAGGCACTGGCCCGCGGACGCCGGCCTGGAGGGCCTGGTCATCACCCGCCATGGCCACGGCCTCCCCCTGCAAAGGGTCCGGTTGGCGGAGGCCGGCCACCCCCTGCCCGATGCGGCCGCCACCGAGGCCGCGGCAGCGGTACGGCAATGGGTCCGGCGGCCAGGGCCGCAGGATCTGGTGCTGGCCCTGATCTCCGGCGGTGGATCCAGCCTGCTGACCCTGCCCGCCGACGGGCTCGGGCTCGACGACATCAATCCCCTCCTGCGCCAATTGCTCCTCTGCGGTGCCCCCATCCGCGACATCAACACGGTCCGCAAACACCTCTCCCGAACGCTGGGAGGCCGGCTCGCTGCCGCCTCCCGGGCACCGGTGCTGGCCATCATCGTTTCGGACGTGGCCGGCGACGACCCCGCCACCATCGCCTCCGGCCCCTTCGCACCGGACCCCACCCGCTACGCCGATGCCCTGGACGTCCTGGAGCGTTGGCACATCGACGTCCCGGACGTGGTGATGGGACATTTGCGGCAGGGGGCCTCCGGACGCCTGTCCGAAACCCCCAAACCGGGAGACCCGTGTTTCGCCCGGGTGGAAAACAGGGTGGCGGCGGGAGGCCGCTTGGCCCTGCTGGGGGCCGCGGCCTATTGGCGGGAACGGGGCGTCACTCCGGTGATCCTGGGCGACACTGTTGTGGGAGAGGCCCGGGAGGTGGCGGGGGTCTTCGCCGCCCTGGCACGGGAGGTTCGTGCCCACGGCTCGCCCTGGCGACCGCCGGTGGTCCTGCTCTCGGGGGGGGAGACCACCGTAACGGTCGGGGGCCGGGGACGTGGCGGGCGCAACGCGGAATTCGCCCTGGCCCTGGCCATCGAACTCGACGGGCTGGAGGGCGTGTCCGCCCTGGCGGCGGACACGGATGGGATAGACGGGACGGAGGACAACGCCGGTGCGGTCATCAGCCCCGACACCCTGAGGCGCGGCCTATCCGCCGGGCTGGACCCACGCCGGTATCTGGACGAGAACGACGCCTACGGCTATTTCGCCGCCCTCGGCGATCTGGTGCTGACGGGGCCCACCCGGACTAATGTAAACGACTATCGGGCGATCCTGATAACCTGACCGGATCGCCCACCCGAAGCCCCAGCACCTCGGCGGCGCTGGCGCGGTTGGCGGCGATCTCCACCAGGCCGACGCTGTTGACGTGCCAGAACGCCTCCCCCTTGGCCGCCTCCGAGAATACGCGCCGATGCTCCAGCGTCCGGCCTTTCAGCTCCAGCCCGGCCCCTTCCATCAGGCCGCCCCGGATGCCCGTCCAGGCGTTCCCGTAATGATCGATGTAGACGATGCGGGGCAGGTCGGCCGCGTCGAACTGCACGCCGAGGGCCGGGATGGGCTCCAGCCTGTCATCGAGAGGGTGCCCCGCGGCGATCCAGGCGGCGACGGGCGCGAAGAGATCGCGACCGTGAAAGGTATCGGAGAGTTCGTCCGGCCGCCAATGGATCTTCCAGCAACGGACCTGGGCCGCCCTGTCGGCCACGATGGACAGGAGCCCGTTGTCCGGGCCCACGAACCAGCGCCCGTCGGCCTCCAGCGCCACCGCTCCCCTCGGGCCGCCCACGCCGGGGTCCACCACGCACAACCATACGCTGCCCGGAGGAGAATGGCGCGCCAACGCGTCCAGAAGCTGGGCGCCGGCATGGGCATTGAAGGCGGGCACGGTATGCATCAGGTCGATGACGGGGACGCCGGGGGCCTCCCGGGCCATCACGGCCTTCACCTGTCCCACATAGGGGTCCTGCCAGCCGTAATCGGTGAACAATATCAGCATCAGTCTGCCAGGCCAGATAACACAATCTTTTCCATTCCCAACCGCAGCGGGTCCGCATTATTGGACCGCGATGCCACCCCGGAGGGTTCGGCGGTCTCAATGCAAAAAAAAAGCCGGCCAAGCCGGCTTTCTACCACAACATGGGGGATTTATTCAGCCGCGGGCGCTTCAGAAGCCACGCCTTCGGGACGATCCACCAGTTCCACCAGGGCCATGGGGGCGTTGTCGCCCTTGCGGAACCCGTACTTCAGGATGCGCAGATAGCCGCCCGGCCGGGCCATGAAGCGGGGACCCAAGTCGTCGAACAGCTTGACCACGTTGTCCCGGTCGCGCAGGCGATCGAAGGCGAGGCGGCGGTTGGCCAGACTGGGCTTCTTGCCCAGGGTGATCATGGGCTCCACCACCCGGCGCAATTCCTTGGCCTTGGGCAACGTGGTCACGATCACCTCGTGCTTCAGCAGGGCGTTGGACAGGTTGCGCAACAAGGCGAGCCGGTGGCTGGACGTGCGGTTCAGTTTGCGGTTGGACAGGCGGTGACGCATCGTAATTACCTCAGTATCAGGGCTTTTCCAGGCCTACGGGCGGCCAGTTCTCCAGCCTCATGCCTAGAGTGAGGCCGCGGGCAGCCAAAACGTCCTTGATCTCGTTCAGGGACTTGCGGCCCAGGTTGGGGGTTTTGAGCAGTTCGGTTTCGGTGCGTTGGATCAAATCACCGATGTAGTAGATGTTCTCGGCCTTGAGGCAGTTGGCGGAGCGCACGGTGAGTTCCAGCTCGTCCACGGGACGCAGCAGGATGGGGTCGATCTGCGGGCCCAGGGTCTTCGGCTGCTCGCTGGGCAGGCTGACGCCCTCCAGATCGGCGAAGGGCGAAAGCTGTTCGATCAGGAGACGCGCGGCGGAACGTACTGCCTCTTCGGGATCGACGACGCCGTTGGTCTCGATCTCGAGCACCAGCTTGTCCAGATCGGTACGCTGCTCGACACGGGCGTTCTCGACGCTGAAGCTGACTTTCTTCACCGGGCTGTACAGGGCATCCATCATGATCACGCCCACGGGGCGCGTCTCCTCGCTCTGCACCCGGGTGCTGGCAGGCACGTACCCCCGACCGGTCTCGATCTTGATTTCCATGTCCAGATTGCCGCCCTTGGTCAGATGGGCAATGACATGGTCAGGGTTGAGCACCTCCACATCGTGGCCGCCCTCGATGTCCGCCGCCGTGACCACCCCGTCACCGGATTTCCTGATCTGTATCCAGGTCTCCTGGCGGTTGTTGAGCTTGATGGCCAAGCCCTTGAGGTTGAGCAGGATATCCACCACATCTTCCTGCACGCCTTCGATCACCGAATACTCGTGCACCACACCGGCGATCTTGACCTCGGTGGGGGCGTAACCCTCCATGGACGACAGCAGGATGCGGCGCAGGGCATTGCCGAGGGTGTGACCGTAACCACGCTCGAACGGCTCCAGGATGATGCGAGCCTGACGGGGGGAAATGCTGTAGACCTCGACGGAACGCGGTTTCAGCAGTTCACCGATATTCGACATAGTGCTAGTCCTTCAATGAGCCAGGCAATTACTTGGAGTAAAGTTCGATCACGAGATTTTCGTTGATCGTCGGCGGTAGCTCGGCGCGTTGCGGACGCGCCTTGTAAACGCCCTTCATGGCATTCGCATCCACATCTACCCATTCGGGGTAGCCGCGGTTCTCGGCGGCCTCCAAGGCGCCCTTGATGCGTAGCTGGCCCTTGGCGGGCTGGGCCACCTCGACCACGTCGCCGGGCTTGACCTGGAAGGAAGGGATGTTCACCCGCCTGCCGTTGACCAGGATCCCGTTGTGCCGAACCACTTGGCGCGCCTCGGCCCGGGAAGCCCCGAAACCCATGCGGTAAGCCACGTTGTCCAGGCGGGACTCCAGAATCTGAAGCAGATTCTCGCCGGTCACACCCTTGCGCCGGTCGGCCGCCTTGTAAGCGAGGCGGAACTGCTGCTCCAGCACGGAGTAGATGCGGCGGATCTTCTGTTTCTCGCGCAACTGCTTGCCGTAATCGGACACGCGGGTATTCTTGGCGCCATGCTGCCCGGGCGCCTGGTTACGGCGCTCGATGGCGCACTTGTCGGTAAAGCACTTCTCGCCTTTGAGGAAGAGTTTCTCCCCCTCGCGGCGGCATTGACGGCATTTCGGATCAAGGTTGCGGGCCACTGTGCACTCCTAACGAATCAGACGCGGCGCTTCTTGGGTGGACGGCAGCCGTTGTGCGGCATGGGCGTCACATCCGAGATGCTGGTGATCTTGAAACCCAGGGCATTGAGGGCGCGCACCGATGAATCGCGGCCCGGACCGGGGCCTTTGATGCGCACTTCCAGATTCTTCACCCCATATTCCAGCGCAGCCTTGCCGGCATTCTCGGCCGCCACCTGGGCGGCGAAGGGCGTGCTCTTCCTCGATCCCTTGAAACCGGCACCGCCGGCGGTCGCCCAGGACAACGCGTTTCCCTGGCGATCGGTGATGGTGATGATGGTGTTGTTGAACGATGCGTGGACATGGACGATCCCGTCCGCCACGTTCTTCTTGACTTTCTTGCGCGCGCGCGCAGTTGCTTGTGCCTTGGCCATCTCGCTTACCTAAGATTACTTCTTGAGTTGCATCTGCCGGCGCGGGCCCTTGCGGGTACGCGCATTGGTACGGGTACGCTGGCCCCGCACGGGCAGACCCCTGCGGTGGCGCACGCCGCGATAGCAGGCCAGGTCCATGAGCCGCTTGATGTTCATGGTGACCTCTCGGCGCAGGTCGCCTTCCACCGCGAACTTGGCGACGCCATCGCGCAGCCTGTCCACTTGGTCTTCCGTAAGATCCTTGATCTTGGTGGAAGGGCTGACCCCCGCCTGTTCGCAGATGATCCTTGAACGGGTGCGTCCGATACCGTAGATCGCGGTCAGTGCGATCTCGGCGTGCTTATGGTTGGGGATGTTCACCCCGGCGATCCGGGCCATGCCGATCTCCCAGGAAACTAAAACTAAAAATTATATTGATTTCTTGCCAAATTTGGCAAGAAGAATCAATGCCATTCGGGACTCAACCCTGGCGCTGCTTGTGACGCGCCTCACTGCAGATCACACGCACGACGCCTTTGCGACGGATGATTTTGCATTTCCGGCAAATCTTTTTGACAGAGGCTTGAACACGCATATGCGGCTCCTTTCTTCAACTCATCTCGCACGAAAAACGATGCGTGCGCGGCTCAAATCATAAGGGGTGAGCTCCACGGACACCTTGTCTCCGGGAAGTATCCGGATGTAATGCATCCGCATCTTGCCGGAGATATAACCCAGGACTACATGTCCGTTCTCCAGTTTCACCCTAAAGGTGGCGTTGGGCAGGGTCTCCAGCACTTCGCCCTGCATCTGGATGACGTCCTCCTTGCCCATCGCCTTACCTGGCCAAGAAATTCCCGCCTTTGAAGTTGGCCTTCTTAAGCAGGCTCTCATACTGGTGGGTCATGATGTAGGCCTGCACCTGGGCCATGAAGTCCATGGTCACCACCACGATGATCAGCAAACTGGTCCCACCGAAATAGAAGGGGACGTTCCAGCTCACGATCAGGAATTCGGGCAACAGACAGACCAGGGTGACATAGATGGCCCCCACCAGGGTCAGACGCCCCATGATCTTGTCGATGTACTTCGCGGTCTGTTCGCCGGGCCGGATGCCGGGCACGAAAGCGCCGCTCTTCTTCAGGTTGTCCGCCGTCTCCTTGGGGTTGAAGACCAAGGCAGTGTAGAAGAAGCAGAAAAAGATGATGGCCGTGGCATAAATCATCACGTAGATCGGCTGTCCCGGCGTGAGGGTTGAGCCGATGTCCTTCAGCCAATACATGTGCTCGTTGCCGCCGAACCAGCTGGCCAGCGTGGCCGGGAACAGGATGATGGAACTGGCGAAAATCGGCGGGATCACGCCCGACATGTTGATCTTGAGGGGCAGGTGGGAGCTTTGCCCACCGTAGACCTTGTTGCCCACCTGACGCTTGGCGTAGTTCACCAGGATCTTGCGCTGGCCGCGCTCCATGAAGACCACAAACGCCGTGACGAGCAGGGCGCCGACGAACAACAGCAGCACCAGCGGAATGGAGAAGGAGCCTGTGCGGGCGAGTTCCAGCGTGCCGCCGACGGCTCGCGGCAAACCGGCCGCGATACCGGCGAAGATGATGATGGAGATGCCGTTTCCGACGCCCCGCTCCGTGATCTGCTCCCCCAGCCACATGAGGAACATGGTGCCGGCCACCAGGGTCACTAGGGTGGTGATACGGAACATGAAGCCGGGGTCATGGACCAGACCGGGCTGTGACTCCAGGGCAATGGAGATGCCGATGGCCTGGAAGGCCGCCAACACGACGGTGCCGTAGCGGGTGTATTGGGTGATCTTGCGCCTGCCGGCCTCGCCTTCTTTCTTCAGGGCCTCCAGTTGTGGGGACACCACCGTCAGAAGCTGCAGGATGATGGAGGACGAGATGTAGGGCATGATCCCCAGGGCGAAAATGGAGAACCGCCGCAGGGCACCGCCCGAGAACATGTTGAACATGCCCAGGATGCCGCCCTGCTGGCTGTGGAACAGCTTCTCCAGGGTCACGGGGTCGATGCCGGGCACGGGCACGAAGGTGCCGATCCGGTAGACGATCAAAGCACCCAGCAGAAACCATAGGCGACGCTTCAGGTCGCCCATCTTGCCGGTCATTTGAAGCAGGTTGGCGGCGGCGTTGGCCAAGATTGATTCCTTCCCTTAGGCCTCGACGCTGCCGCCCGCAGCCTCGATGGCGGCCCTGGCACCCTTGGTCGCGGCTACGCCTTTGAGGTGCACGGCCTTGGTGATCGCGCCGGACAGAATGACCTTTACCGCCTTGGCCATCTGGGGCACCACACCGGACTGCTTCAGTGTCAGCAGGTCAACTGTATCGATGGGCAGCTTGCCCAGGTCGGACAGTCGTACCTCGACCTTGAAGTCGCGATCCAGGGAAACGAAACCCCGTTTGGGCAGGCGACGCTGCAGGGGCATCTGGCCACCCTCGAAACCCACCTTGTGAAACCCGCCGGCCCGGGACTTCTGGCCCTTGTGGCCGCGTCCGCAGGTCTTGCCCAGGCCCGAGCCGATGCCCCGGCCCACCCGCTTCTTGGCATGCTTGCTGTCCGCGCCCGCGTTGAGGGTATTCAGCTTCATTTAGGCCACCTCGCTCTTAACCATGTAGCCGACCTGGCGGATCATGCCCCGCACGGCAGGGGTATCCTCCAGCACGACGCTCTGATGCAGGCGCTTGAGCCCCAGTCCCCGCACGCAGGCACGATGATTCGGCTTGCTGCCGATGGGGCTCTTCACCAGCGTGACCCTGACCTCGCCCTTGTCTGCCGTCATGATGTCACTCCAGGATTTCCGCGACGCTCTTGCCGCGCTTGGCTGCGACCTCGCTGGGGGTCATCTGCTGCGTGAGGCCGTTCAGGGTGGCGCGCACCACGTTGTAGGGATTGGTGGACCCGAGGCACTTCGCCAGCACGTTGGTGACCCCCATCACCTCGAACACGGCGCGCATGGCGCCGCCGGCGATGATGCCGGTGCCCTCGGAGGCCGGCTGGATCAGGACGACGGAGGCGCCGTGCCTGCCGATCACGGGATGGTGCAGGGTGCCGTTCTTGAGGGACACCTTGACCATCTTGCGACGGGCCTCTTCCATGGCCTTCTGCACGGCGACCGGCACTTCGCGGGACTTGCCCTTGCCCATGCCGATCCCGCCGTCGCCGTCGCCGACCACCGTCAGCGCCGCGAAACCCAGGATGCGACCGCCCTTCACGACCTTCGTGACGCGGTTCACCGAGATCATCTTCTCCCGCAGGCCGTCGCCGCGATCATCCTGCTGTTGTTCGAATCTAGCCATCTCTGTTTCCTTGCTTAGAACTGGAGACCATGCTCACGGGCCGTCTCGGCCAGGGCCTTGACACGGCCGTGATAGGCGAAGCCGCTGCGGTCGAAAGCCACGGTGGTGATACCGGCCTGTTTGGCCTTCTCCGCCAGGCGCTGACCCACGACCTTGGCCGCGTCCACATTGCCCCCGTTCTTGAGCTGGCCGCGCACTTCCTTTTCCAGCGTGGAGGCGCTGGCCAGTACCCGGCCGCCGCTGGCATCGATGATTTGGGCGTAGATGTGGCAGTTGGTGCGATGTACGGTAAACCGTGCCACACCGAGCTCCGCGATCTTGGCGCGGGTTTTGCCCGCTCTGCGCAGACGCCGGGTTTTGTCGTCCATGGTCGTAACTCCGGTTATTTCTTCTTGGTCACTTTCAAGACCACCACTTCATTGGCATAGCGGACACCCTTGCCCTTGTACGGCACTGGCGGACGGTAGGCGCGCACGTCGGCGGCGACCTGACCCACCTTCTGCTTGTCGGCACCCTTGATCACGATCTCGGTCTGGGTGGGAGTTTCCACCTTGACCCCCTCGGGCATGGCATGTTCCACCGGATGGGAGAAACCGAGGCTGAGGCTGAGCTTGCTGCCCTGGGCCTGGGCACGATAACCCACGCCCACCAGGGTCAGCTTCCGCTCGAAGCCCTTGCTCACACCCATAACGAGGTTAGCCAGCAGGGCACGGGTGGTCCCGGACATGGCATGGGCCTGTCGGGATTCGTCCGCCGCGCTGACCTGGAGTTCGCCGTCGGCGAGGCTGACCCTCACCTTGGGCGTCAGGACCTGGGTCAGGCTGCCCATGGGCCCCTTGACCGTGATCGCCGCGGTGGTGAGGTTGACCTCGACACCCGCAGGCACGATAACTGGATTCTTAGCGATTCGGGACATAATGCACCTCAGGTCACAATGCACAGGACCTCGCCGCCCACGCCCAAAGAACGGGCCTTGCGCTCGGTCATGACACCCTTGGAGGTGGACACGATGGCCACGCCCAGACCGTTCATCACACGGGGCAGGTCATCGTGCCCCTTGTAGATGCGCAGGCCGGGTCTGCTGATGCGCTCCATCTTTTCGATTACCGGACGCCCCGCGTAGTACTTCAGGGCTATTTCCAGTTCCGGGTAGGTGCTGCCCTGGGTCTCTGCGAAGCCGTCGATATAGCCCTCGTCCTTGAGTACCTGTGCGATGGCCCGCTTCAGCTTGGACGCGGGCATGCGCACGGACACCTTTTCCATCATCTGGGCATTGCGGATGCGGGTCAGCATATCGGCGATGGGATCACTCATGCTCATATGCCTGCCTCCTTACCAACTGGCCTTGACCACGCCCGGGATCTCCCCCTGCATGGCGATTTCGCGAATCTTGTTGCGGCAAAGCCCGAACTTGCGGAACACACCCCGGGGGCGCCCGGTCAGCTGACACCGGTTGCGCAGCCTTGTGGGGCTGGCGTTGCGCGGCATGGACTGCAGTTTGAGCCGGGCCTCCATGCGCTCTTCGTCTGAACGCTTGGCATCGTTGATGATTTCCATGAGTTCGGCGCGCTTCGCGGCGAACCGCTTGACCAGGCGCCGGCGCTTGTTTTCACGGTTGATCAATGCGAGCTTGGCCATCTCAACCTCAATTCTTGAACGGGAATTTGAATGCCGCCAGCAAGGCCTTGGCCTCGGAATCGGTGTTGGCGGTGGTGGTAATGGTGATGTTCATGCCGCGGATCGCGTCGATCTTGTCATACTCGATCTCGGGAAAGATGATCTGCTCGCGCACGCCCATGCTGTAGTTGCCGCGACCGTCGAAGCCTTTTCCGCCCACGCCGCGGAAGTCGCGGATACGCGGGATGGCCACGGAGATCAGGCGCTCCAGGAACTCGTACATGCGCTCCCGCCTGAGGGTCACCTTGCAGCCGACGGGATAGCCGTCACGGATCTTGAAGCCCGCGATGGATTTGCGTGCCTTGGTGACCACGGGCTTCTGGCCCGAGATCTTGGTCATGTCGCCCACGGCATTTTCCATGATCTTCTTGTCCGCCACGGCCTCTCCCACGCCCATGTTGAGCGTGATCTTCTCGATCCGCGGCACTTCCATCACGGACTTATAGCCGAACTGTTGCACCAGATCGGGTATCACCGTGGTCTTGTAGTATTCCTTCAGTCGCGCCATGGCCTGCCTCACACGTCCACAACTTCGCCGTTGGATTTGAAGAAGCGCACCTTGCGCCCGTCCTCCAACGTCCTGATGCCCACGCGATCCCCCTTGCCCGTGGCCGGATTGAACAGGGCCACATTGGAGATGTCGATGGGCATGTCCTTGTCCATGAACCCGCCGGTGGTGCCCTTGATCGGATTGGGCTTGACCGCGCGCTTGACCCGGTTCACACCCTCCACCACCACCGCCTCGTCGAGCACACGCAATACCGTGCCGCGCTTGCCCTTGTCCTTGCCGGTGAGGACGATGACCTGATCGCCTTTTTTGATCTTGTTCATGGCCGCTCCTCACAGTACCTCTGGCGCCAGGGAGACGATCTTCATGAATCGCTCCGTGCGCAGTTCGCGGGTGACGGGCCCGAAGATGCGGGTCCCGATGGGTTCCAGCTTGTTGTTCAGGAGCACCGCGGCATTGTGGTCGAACCTGATGAGGGAACCGTCCGGACGGCGCACGCCCTTGGCCGTGCGCACCACCAGGGCGTTGTAGACGTCACCTTTCTTGACGCGCCCGCGGGGGGCGGCGTCCTTGACGGTCACCTTGATGATGTCGCCAATGCCCGCATAGCGCCGCTTGGAGCCGCCCAACACCTTGATGCACATCACCGCCCGCGCACCGGTTTTGTCGGCCACGCCCAACATGGACTGCATTTGAATCATGATCTCAACTCCAACTTATCCCGCCGACACGTTTGTCCGCAAGGCAGGCAGTTTTGGATCCCGTCTGGGTTGACGCCGTCCCGATTCCGGGAAAGCGAAAAAGATGAATTATCTACGTCTTTTGCAGCTAATTCAAGCCTTACTTAAACGATGCTCGCCTTCTCCACCAGGCGCGTCACCTTCCACGCCTTGGACTTGGAAATGGGTCGGCACTCCTGGATCACCACCAGGTCCCCCTCACCGCACTCGTTGGTCTCGTCATGGGCGTGATATTTCTTGGAAAGCCGGATGACCTTGCCGTAGAGGGGGTGCTTCACGCTGCGCTCCACCAGAACGGTCACCGTCTTGTCCATCTTTCCGCTCACGACCTTGCCCGTGAGGGTGCGGTTGATCTTGCTCTTTTCCTGTTCGGCCATATCGTTTTCCCTCGTCAGGCTTCGGTCCTGAGCTTCATGTCATGCAGGACGGTGCGCACCCGCGCGATGTCCCGACGCACCCTGTTCAGCTCGTGGGTCTTGTTGGACTGCTGGGTGGCGAGCTGCATGCGCATGCTGAATTGGGCACGAAGCAATTCCTTCAGCTCCTGCTTGAGCTCGCCCATATCCTTCGTACGCAGTTCTCTGGCTTTCATGTTCAGCCCCCCATCATGCGAGTGACGAATACGGTGGGGATGGGCAGCTTGGCCGCGGCGAGCCTGAAGGCTTCCCGGGCCAGTGACTCGTCCACACCTTCCATTTCATAAAGAACCTTGCCGGGCTGTATCTCGGCCACCCAGTATTCGGGAGAACCCTTGCCGTTGCCCATGCGGACCTCGGCCGGTTTCTGGGAGATGGGCTTGTCCGGGAAGATGCGGATCCAGATGCGGCCGCCGCGCTTGACATGCCGGGTCATGGCACGACGGGCGGCCTCAATCTGGCGGGCGGTCAGGCGGCCGCGGCCGATGGCCTTGAGGCCGTACTCGCCGAAACTCACCTTGCTGCCGCGGGTCGCCAGGCCGGTGTTGCGGCCCTTTTGCTCCTTGCGGTATTTCCTTCGTTTTGGCTGCAGCATGATGGCTTACTCCTTTGCCGCCCGGGCGGACGGACGTCTGCTCTTGCGCTCGGGTTCCGGGGCGGCCAGGGGTTTCTCGCCCCGGCCTAGGCTCTCACCCTTGTACACCCAGACCTTGATGCCGATGATGCCGTAGGTGGTGGAGGCCTCGGCGAAACCGTAATCGATGTCCGCGCGCAGGGTGTGCAGAGGCACGCGGCCCTCGCGATACCACTCGGTACGCGCGATTT
The DNA here is from genome assembly GCA_046703865.1 of Thiobacillaceae bacterium. Taxonomy (GTDB): domain Bacteria; phylum Pseudomonadota; class Gammaproteobacteria; order Burkholderiales; family Thiobacillaceae; genus JBJKSP01. Next base: position 4,139 of record JBJKSP010000419.1, on the reverse strand, counting down.
CGGCGCCGTTCAGACGCCCCGAGCTCATGATCTTGACCCCTTGGGCGCCGAAACGCATGGCCCCCTGCATGGCCCGCTTCATGGCCCTGCGGAACATGATGCGCTTTTCCAGCTGGTTGGCGATGGAGTCTGCGATGATCTGGGCATCGGTCTCCGGCTTGCGGACCTCTTCGATGTTCAGGGTCACGGGTACGGACATCATGGCCCCGAGCTGTCTGCGCAGGGCCTCGATATCTTCGCCCTTCTTGCCGATGACCACGCCGGGCTTGGCGGAGAACAGGGTGATGCGGGCATTTTTGGCCGGGCGTTCGATGATGATCCGGCTGACGGCGGCGTGCGAGAGCTTCTTCTTGAGGAAGTTGCGCACTTTCAGGTCCTCATTGAGGATCCCGCCGTAGTTCTTGGAGTTGGCGAACCACTTGGAGGTCCAGTTGCGGTTCACGCTCAGGCGGAACCCGATCGGATGTATCTTCTGTCCCATAACGTGTCCTCAGTCGCCCACCATCACGGTGATGTGGCAGGTGGGTTTCATGATGCGCGCGCCGCGCCCTTTGGCCCGGGCCGTGAAACGCTTGAGCACCGGCCCTTCGTCAACGTAAATGGCCTTGACCTTCAGCTCGTCGATGTCCGCGCCCTCGTTGTGCTCCGCGTTGGCAATGGCCGACTCCAGCACCTTCTTGATGACCCCGGCGGCCTTCTTGGGGGTGAAGGTCAGGATATTCAAGGCCTTGTCCACGGGTTTGCCGCGTACCTGGTCGGCCACCAGCCTGGCCTTCTGGGCCGACAGGCGGGTGCCATGCAAAATCGCTCTGACTTCCATCATTCGCTCCTACCTCTTCGCCTTCTTGTCGGCGGCATGGCCCTTGAAGGTCCGGGTCAGGGAGAATTCGCCCAGCTTGTGACCCACCATGTTCTCGGTGATGTACACCGGGATGTGCTGCTTACCGTTGTGCACCGCGATGGTCATGCCCACGAAATCGGGCAGGACGGTTGAACGGCGGGACCAGGTCTTGATGGGCTTCTTGTCCTGGGTCGCCTGGGCGGCTGCAACCTTTTGCATCAGGTGCCCGTCCACGAAAGGACCTTTCTTGATCGAACGTGCCATGTGCTACCTCTTATGATGAATGCCGGCGCCGCACGATCATGCTGCTCGTGCGCTTGTTGCTACGCGTGCGGTAACCCTTGGTGGGCACCCCCCATGGGCTGACCGGCTCCCGGGCCTCACCGGTCCTGCCTTCGCCGCCGCCATGCGGGTGGTCGATGGGGTTCATGACCACACCCCGCACCGTGGGACGAATACCCCGCCAGCGCTTGGCGCCCGCCTTGCCCAGGGAGCGGAGGTTGTTCTCCTCGTTGCCCACCTCACCCAGGGTGGCACGGCAATCCACATGGACTCTGCGGATCTCGCCGGAGCGCAGCCTCAGCTGGGCGTAATTGCCTTCCCGGGCCAACAGCTGGACTGCAGTGCCGGCCGCACGGGCCATTTGGGCTCCCTTGCCGGGCAGCATGTCAACACAATGGACGGTGGAGCCCACCGGAATATTGCGCAGGGGCATGCAGTTGCCCGGCTTGATGGGGGCATCGCTACCGTTCATCAAGGTGTTGCCCACCTCCAGGCCGCGCGTGGCAATGACGTAGCGGCGCTCACCGTCGGCGTAGCACAACAGCGCGATATGGGCGCTGCGGTTGGGGTCGTATTCGATGCGCTCCACCTTGGCCGGGATGCCGTCCTTGTTACGCCTGAAATCCACCACCCGGTAGTGCTGCTTGTGGCCCCCGCCCTTGTGGCGGACGGTGATATGGCCGTTGTTGTTCCGGCCGGACTTCCGGCTCTGCTTCTCCACCAGGGCCGCATGCGGCTTGCCCTTGTGCAGGCTCGGCGTCACAACCTTCACGACCGCGCGGCGGCCGGCTGAAGTGGGTTTAACTTTGACGAGCGCCATGGCTTATTCTCCTGCCGCGAAATTGATTTCCTGGCCGGGCTTGAGGCACACATAGGCCTTCTTCCAGCTGGCCCGACGGCCAAAGAAACGCCCGAAGCGCTTGACCTTGCCCTAGACGTTGGTCACCTTCACGTCGGCCACCTGCACCTTGAACAACAGTTCCACCGCAGCCTTGATCTCCGGCTTGGTGGCGTTGGGTGCAACGCGGAATGCCACCTGCTCGTTTTTGTCCGCGAGCATGGTGGCCTTTTCGGAGACCACGGGCGCGAGTATGACCTGCAGCAGGCGTTCCTCATTCATCTGCGCGGCGTTCATGCGTACATCTCCTCGAAGGATTTCACCGCATCCTTGGTGAGCAGCACCTGATCGTAGTGGATCAGGCTCACCGGATCGGCCTGCTGCGGCTCCAGCACCAGGACATTGGGCAGGTTCCTGGCTGAAAGCCACAGGTTGTCGTCCACCACGGGGGTGATGATGAGTACCCGCTGGGTGATGCCCATGCCTTTGAGCTTGGCGGCCATGAGCTTGGTCTTGGGCGCGTCCACGGCGATGGTGTCGATGACCTTGAGGCGGCCGTCGCGGGCCAGCCTGGACAGGATCGCGGCCATGCCGGCACGGAACATCTTGCGGTTGACCTTCTGGGAAAAGTTTTCCTCGGGACTGTTGGGGAAGACCCTGCCGCCACCTCGCCAAATGGGGCTGGAAGTCATGCCGGCACGGGCACGGCCGGTGCCCTTTTGGCGGAAGGGCTTCTTCGTGCTGTGCTTGACCTCGCTGCGGTCCTTCTGGGCACGATTGCCGCTGCGGCCGTTGGCCATGTAGGCCGTGACGATCTGGTGCACCAGGGCCTCGTTGTAGTCCCGGGCGAACAAGACGTCGGAGGCGTTCACCGCGCCGGCATCCTGTCCCTGCTCGTTGATCAGCCTGAGATCCATCATGCACCCCCTTTCACCGCCGGGCGTACGATCACGTCCCCGCCCTTGGGGCCGGGAACGGCACCCTTGATCAGCAGCAACTGACGTTCGGCGTCCACCCGCACCACTTCCAGGTTCTGGGCGGTACGCTTGGTCGCGCCCATATGGCCGGACATGCGCTTGCCGGGGAAGATGCGGCCTGGGTCCTGGGCTTGGCCGATGGAGCCGGGCACGTTATGGGACTTGGAGTTGCCGTGGGAGGCGCGCTGGGAACCGAAGTTGTGCCGCTTGATCGTGCCCGCGAAGCCCTTCCCCGGGTTGATGCCGGAGACGTCCACCTTCTGGCCGGCCTGGAAGATCTCCACGGTGATGGCGGTACCAGGCGGGTACTGGGCCATATCATCGGCGCTGGCGTGGAATTCGGTCAGTCCCTTGGCGGCCGCCACGCCCGCCTTGGCGAAATGGCCCGCCATGGGTTTGGTGATGCGGCTGGCCTTGCGGCTGCCGTGGGCGACCTGGACGGCATCATAGCCGTCGTTTGCCAGCGTCTTGACTTGGCTGATGCGGTTGTTCGACATGTCCAGCACGGTCACCGGAACGGCCGCGCCGTCGTCGGTGAAAACGCGGGTCATGCCGATCTTGCGACCGACAAGGCCTAGGCTCATGTTCTAGTTCCCTTCTACAGGTGCCGACTGCAATTGGCCGGCAGGTTCAAAATCGGTGGGTCGTGAGCGGTGAGCGGTAAGCGGCCAGAACCGCGTGTTCCGCTTGCCGCTCACGGCTCGCCGCTCACTGCAATTTGATCTCCACATCCACGCCCGCGGGCAGGTCGAGCTTCATCAGCGCGTCGACGGTCTTGTCCGTCGGATCGATGATGTCCATCAGGCGTTTATGGGTCCGGATCTCCAGCTGATCGCGGGAGGTCTTGTTCACGTGGGGAGAACGCAGGATATCGTAGCGCTCGATGGAAGTTGGCAGAGGGACGGGGCCCTTCACCACCGCACCGGTGCGCTTGGCGGTATCCACGATCTCGCCGGCCGACTGGTCGATCAGCTTGTAGTCGTAGGCCTTCAGGCGGATACGGATTCTCTGGTTCGGCATGGTTGTTCTCTGGTTCCGGTAACGGTTAACAGTCTCTGGGTTCTCTGAGCGCTGTTACTCAATAATCTTGGCCACGACGCCGGCGCCGACGGTGCGGCCGCCCTCGCGGATGGCGAAGCGCAGGCCCTCCTCCATGGCAATCGGCGCAATCAGGCTCACCACCATGCCAATGTTGTCCCCG
>JBJKSP010000418.1:0-4906 GCA_046703865.1 Thiobacillaceae bacterium | reverse complement strand
GCCATCGCCAGAGGGGCCGTGCCCCCCACCATCAACCTCCAAGACCCCGACCCGGAGTGCGACCTCGACTACGTGCCGAACACGGCATCCATGCCCTGGACGCGGAATATCTCCGTCCGGGCCTGGCGGCCATCCATCTGATGATCCGGGACGGCCACGCCGTCATCATCGATACCGGAACCAACCAGGCCGTGCCCCGGGTGCTGTCCGCCCTGTAAGGCCTGGGCGTTGCGCCGGATGGGGTGGATTACGTGCTGGTCACCCACGTGCACCTGGACCACGCCGGGGCGGCCGGGGCGCTGCTGCAGGCCTGCCCAAACGCGCGTTTGGTGGTCCATCCGCGGGGGGCGCGTCACATGGTCGACCCGGACAAGCTGGTGCAGGGCTCCATCGCGGTTTACGGCGAACGGGTGTTCCGGGCCTTGTACGGCGACATCGTCCCCGCCCCGGCGGAGCGGGTCATCGAAGCGGGGGAAGGCTTCGAGCTGGACTTCAGGGGGCGCAGGCTCGGCTTCCTGGACACGCCCGGCCACGCCCGGCACCATATCTGCGTCTTCGACGAGGCCAGCCGGGGCGTGTTCAGCGGCGACACCTTCGGCATCTCCTACCGGGAGTTCGACGTGGACGGACGCCCTTTCGTCTTCCCCACCACCACCCCGGTGCAGTTCGAGCCGGAGGCCCTCCACGCCTCCATCGACCGTTTGATGTCCCTGCAACCCTGCGCGGCCTACCTGACCCACTACGGCCGGGTTACGGACCTGGAACCCATGGCCGCCTCCATGCACGTCCTCATCGACGAGTTCGTGCGGCTGGCGCGGGCATCGCCCGGCACGGGAGAGGCGAGACAGGCCTGGATCAAGAGGGAGATGGGGGCGCTCCTGCTCGCCCGGCTCAGGGATCACGGCTGCCGGTTGGACGAGGCGGATAGCCGGGCGCTCCTGGCCAACGACATGGAACTCAATGCCCAGGGCCTGGCGGTCTGGCTGGATCGTCAGGCCGGGTAGGCCGCAGCGACTTCCGGGCCGGTCATGTCAGTACACCCCAGGCCGCAACCGGGACCGACTTGGGGAGGGAGATGCAATTGGTCAAAATAATCTGGATAAAATGAACGCCTTCGGGAGGAATCGGTCCTATCCGACGATTTCCCGCCCCCTCTGGTTCATCCGATTTACCACAGACAGGAAGATGACGTCATGAAAACCACCCCACTGCTCCTCGCTTTGTTGCTTGCCACGACCCTCACGGCCTGCGGCAAGAAGGAGACACCCAAGCCTGCCACCGAGGCACCGCAGGCCGCCGCGCCTGCGCCCACCCCGCCCCCGCCCATGGCCGCCGAGGGTGCGTCGGCTCCGACGGGGGGGAATACGGATGCCCAGGCGCTGTTCGCGTCCAAGTGCTCGGCGTGTCACGGCCAGACGGGCGAAGGCGTGGGGGGCAATCCCAAGCTGACAGGCCTGACCGCCGACCAGATCAAGACCAAGCTGATGGATTACAAGGCGGGCAAGACCGTGGGACCCAAGACCGCCATCATGGCCCCCATGGCCAAGGGGCTTACCGACGAGCAGATCAACGCCCTGGCCAGCTACCTGGGCGAATAACTACCGCGCCGGGGCAGGGGCGCAGGTCCCCCCTGCCCGGGCGTAGGAGCGACCTCCAGGCCTGTCCTGAGCCTGTCGAAGGATCGCGGTCCGCCCATCCGGCCGTATATCGCGAGCAGGAACTCGCTTCTGCGTGATGGTTCAGATCACGAACAGGTCCACGAACGCGTTCACCCGTGTGGCCTCCAGCCGCGCCCGGTCCATGCACAGGTCCAGGATGGCGGCCTGCCGCTCGGCAGGGAAACGCCGGGCCAGGTTGACCTTGAACTTCCAGATCAGCTCAGGGATGCCCTCCGCGCGACGGCGCCGGTGGCCCAGGGGGTATTCCACCGCCACCTGCCCGGTGGCCGTGCCGTCCCTGAAGAAGACCTGGATGGCGTTGGCGATGGAACGCTTGTCCGGGTCCAGGTAATCCCGGCTGTATCGCTTGTCCTCCACGCATGCCATCCGGTCCCGCAGCCGGTCGATGCGTGGGTCGACGGCGGCCTCGTCCTCGTAGTCGGCGGCGGTCAATGAGCCCTTGATCAGGCCCAAGGCCACCATGTACTGGAGGCAGTGGTCCCGGTCGGCGGGGTTATGCAGCGGCCCCTGCTTGTCGATGATGCGCAGGGCCGACTCGTGGGTGGTGATGACGATGCGCTCGATCTCGTCCAGCCGGTCCCTGACCTGGGGATGCAGCCGGAAGGCGCATTCCACCGCCGTCTGGGCATGGAACTCGGCGGGGAAGCTGATCTTGAACAGGATATTTTCCATCACGTAGCTGCCGTAGGGCCGGGGGAGACTGAACTCCCTGCCCTTGAAGGATACGTCGTAGAAGCCCCAGACCCTGGCGGTGAGCGCCGACGGATAGCCCATCTCGCCCTGCAGGGCCATCAGGGCCAGGCGCACCGCCCGGCTGGTGGCGTCGCCCGCCGCCCAGGACTTGCGCGAGCCGGTATTGGGGGCATGCCGGTAGGTGCGCAGGGCCTGGCCGTCGATCCAGGCGTGGGACAGGGCGTTGATCACCTGCTCCCGGGAACAGCCCAGCATTCGGGCCACCACGGCGGTGGAGGCCACCTTGACCAGGACCACGTGGTCCAGGCCCACCCGGTTGAAGCTGTTCTCCAGGGCCATCACGCCCTGGATCTCGTGGGCCTTGATCATGGCGGTGAGCACTTCGCGTAGGGTCATCGGCGCCTTGCCCTTGGCCGCCCGGCTGCGGGAGAGCCAGTCGGCGGTGGCGAGTATCCCGCCCAGGTTGTCGGAAGGATGGCCCCACTCGGCCGCCAGCCAGGTGTCGTTGAAGTCCAGCCAGCGCACCAGGGCGCCGATGTCGAAGGCGGCCTTGACCGGGTCGAGCTGGAATTGCGTCCCCGGCACCCTGGCGCCGTCGGGCACCACGGTCCCCGGCACGATGGGCCCCAGCAGCTTGGTGCAGGCCGGGTAGGACAGGGCCTCCAGGCCGCAGCCCAGGGTGTCCATGAGGCAATAGCGGGCGGTGTCGTAGGCCTCGTCCCAGGTCACGTCGTAGTCCATGACGTAGTCGGCGATGTCTGTGAGTACCCGGTCGGGTTCGGGGCGGACGTTGGAGGTGTTAAGACTCATGGTCGGGAATGGGGAATGGGATGGGACGCGTTCCGGGTTTCTTTATCCTCCATCACCCATCCCCCATCCCCGGTTTTCGATGGGTACGTAGGCCCGCGCCTCCGGTCCCACGTATTCCGCGTTGGGCCGGATGATCTTGTTGTCGATGCGCTGCTCGATCACGTGGGCGGACCAGCCGGTGCTGCGGGAGATGACGAAGACGGGGGTGAACATGGGGGTGGGGATGCCCATCATGTGGTAGCTGGACGAACTGTACCAGTCCAGGTTGGGAAACATGCGCTTCACCTCCCACATCACCGACTCGATGCGCTCGGAGACGCGGAACAGATCCATGTTCCCGCCCGCCTCGCACAGCCGCCGGGACACCGCCTTGATGGCCTCGTTGCGGGGGTCGCCGATGGTGTACACGGGGTGTCCGAAGCCGATGATGATCTCCTTGTTTGCCACCCGTTTCCGGATGTCCGTCTCGGCCTCGTCCGGGTCGCGGTAGCGCGAGATGATCTCCATGGCCGCTTCGTTGGCGCCGCCGTGCTTGGGGCCGCGCAGCGCCCCGATGGCCCCGGTGATGCAGGAATAGAAGTCCGACAGGGTCCCAGCGATGACCCGGGCGGCGAAGGTGGAGGCATTGAACTCGTGCTCGGCGTAGAGGATCAGGGAGACGTCCAGGGCGCGCCGGGTCAGCTCGTCGGGCGCTCTGCCGTGGAGCAGGTGCAGGAAGTGGCCCGCCACAGTCTCCTCGTCGCTGTCCACGTCGATGCGGCGGCCGGTCCGGGTCCAGTGCCACCAGTACAGCAGGATGGAGCCGAATGAGGCCACCAGCCGGTCGGCGATGTGGCGCGCGCCCTCCACGGGATGGCCTTCCTCCTCGGGCAGCAGGGTGCCCAGCATGGAGCATCCGGTGCGCATCACGTCCATGGGATGGGTGTGGACCGGGATCAGCTCCAGCACCGCCTTCAGCTCGGGAGGCAGGTCCCGTAATCTAGCCAGCTTCTTCCGGTAGGCCGCGAGCTGGGCTGCCGTGGGCAGCTCGCCGTGGATGAGCAGGTAGGCGGTCTCCTCGAAGTTGGACCTCTCCGCCAGTTCCAGGATGTCGTAGCCCCGGTAGTGCAGGTCGTTGCCGCTGTGGCCCACGGTGCACACGGCCGTGGTCCCGGCCTGCACACCGGACAGGGCGACGGACTTCTTCCTGGGTTTTGCGTCGACGTCGGTCATGGTTGTCTCCTCGTGGCACGTCATGGTTCTTCCCGCGCGAACAGCTCATCCAGCCTGCGCTCGTATTCGTGATAACCCAGATGGTCGTACAACTCGGCCCGGGTCTGCATCAGGTCCAGCACGTTCTTCTGGGTGCCGTCCCGCCGGATGGCTTCGTACACCGCCAGGGCGGCCTTGTTCATGGCCCGGAAGGCGGACAGGGGATAGAGCACCAGGCCCACCCCCGCTTCCCGCAGCTCATCCACGGTGTAGAGGGGCGTGGCGCCGTACTCGGTGATGTTGGCCAGCACGGGTACCTGGACCGCTTCCGCGAATCGCCGCTACTTGGCCAGCTCCGTCATGGCCTGCGGGAAGATCATGTCGGCACCGGCCTCCACACAGGCCGGGGCGCGGTCGATGGCCGATTCCAGGCCCTCCACGGCCAGGGCATCGGTGCGGGCCATGATCACGAAGTCCGGATCGGTCCGGGCATCCACCGCAGTCTTGATGCGGTCCACCATCTCCGCACGGCT
>JBJKSP010000417.1:0-3527 GCA_046703865.1 Thiobacillaceae bacterium | reverse complement strand
ACCCTTCACCCCCAGGTCGATCTCGTAGCCTGCGCCGCGATCCGGGTCAAGGCGCGGCAGGCTGAACACCTTCACGCCGGGGAAGCTCCGTTCCACCCGCTCCATGAGGGGCGTCAGGGCGGCCTCCGCCAGGCCGCGCACGATCATTGAGCGTTCCAAAAGCGCCCCGCTGCCGAACAGGTGCCGGTAACGGGTGTCCAGCACCCACTCGATCATGGGCCAGGCCATCTGGGGGAAGCCAGGCACGAAGTAATGCCCGCGGATGCTGAAGCCCGGGATGCGGTTGTAGGGGTTGGGGATCAGCTCCGCCCCTTGCGGGAACTCCCCCATGCGCAGCCGCTCCGGGGTCACCGGCTGGTTCGCTGCCCGGGTCCGCTCGGCGATCAGACGTTCTGCCTCCGGATGCAGCACCAGGGGCAACCCCAGCGCCTGCGCGGCCGCCTGACGGGTGTGGTCGTCGGGGGTGGCGCCGATGCCGCCCGTGCTGAACACCACGTCCTCGCCGCCGAAGCTGCGCGCCAGGGCCGCCGCGATGCGCCCCCGGTCGTCGCCCAGATAGCTCACCCAGGCGAGCCCCAGGCCCCGGGCCGCCAGGATCTCCCGCACCTGCTCGAAATGCCGGTCCTGCCGTTTCCCGGACAGGATCTCGTCGCCGATGATGATGAGGCCGAAGGCCATGACGCCGTCTCCATAACCTGAAGCGCCCCATTGTGGGGGAAAGGCATGACGGTTCGCCATGCGGCTGGCCCCAGGGGCGCCACCGGCCCGGCACCGCCGCGGTTAGAATGCCTGCGTGTACCTGGACCTCTACTGCGAGCGGACTGCGCCCGGCCTCTGGGGCGAGCCGCTGAACACCCTCACCAACCTGGGCTTCCTCCTGGCCGCCTACCTGCTGTTCCGGCGCTACCGGGCCCAGTACGGCGGCGATTTGCACCGGGGCTGGGACCGCCTGCTGCTCATCGCCCTGCTGGCCGCCATCGGCCTGGGCAGCGGCCTGTGGCACCTCACCGCCCAGAGCTGGGCCATGTGGGCCGACGTCCTGCCCATCCTGATCTTCATCAGCGTCTACCTGCTGGTGTTCCTGGTGCGCATGGCCGGCCTGGGCCCCATCTCCGCCCTGGGCCTGTTCCTGCTCTACCATGCCGTCAACTCGGGGGTGCAGGCCGCGCTGCCGGCGGACACCCTCAACGGCTCGATCTTCTACCTGCCCACCTGGACCTGCCTGGCCCTGATGACGGGCTACCTGGCGCTGCGCGGCGATCCCCGCTGGCGGCCCCACGCCCAGGCGGCCGTCCTGTTCCTGGTCTCCCTCGCCTTCCGCACGGCGGACCTGGCGGTCTGCACGGTCTGGCCCCTGGGCACCCATTTCCTCTGGCACCTGCTCAACGCCTGGCTGCTGTACCTGCTGGTGCGGGTGGCGCTGGACACGGGTCAGATGAAGGGGATAGACGGCGCTTAAGAGGGCGGCAACGAGATTGCTGTCGCGTGTGCGAGATTTGGCTTTCGATTTTCGACGTTATTGGTATGTGAGCCCATCTAAGCTAAGTTGAGAGTAGGGTTATTGTCTAAACCGATCCACTCGCGAGGGTGGTGCAAGAGGCGGTGAATCTATTCGAGATATGGCCGGACTGCAGAAGCTTGATCAGCAGTTCGGCCATGTTTTTTGGGTGGAGACACAACGATGCTTGGAATGGACGCGGTCGGCAGGCATGGGGGGCGTCACCCTTGCAGGAACCTGCTGAGACCTCTCCTCCTCATCGCCGTGCTGACCACGGGACCATTCCCTTGGCAGTCCACGTGGGCAGCGGGACTCAGCGCAAATTATGCCGGCATGATGGAGGACCATGTCGGAAGGGGGCACCATGCGGCGCCGAATGGTCAGGAGGATGCGCGGTTCCATGTCGTCCTGGAGACGGGGCGCGAGCGCAAGACGGTCAAGGACATCGTCCTGCAATCCGTGGACCGGCAGGGGCGGCCAAGAGGCGGGCAGTTCTGGGATACGCGGCCCGGGGGCGGAGAGGTCTTAGGCGTTTACCGCGCATCCAAACGCCTCAACCCCATCGACCGCGCCATCCCCCATCGAGTGCAGGGCCGGGTGGAGTACGACCTTTACGCAAATCCGGGCGATTTCAGGCCGGGCCAACGGTTTCGTATTGCCGTGAAGTTCACGGATGGCTCCGAGGCCACCGGCCTCGTGACCGTGGACGTACCGGTAGCCACCCTCTCCGCGAGATATGCGGGCATGCTGGAAGACCGGGTCGGGCAGGGCAATCACGCGGGCGCCAACGGCATTCAGGATGCCCGCTTCAGCCTCAGCCTGGATACCCGGGGAGCGCGCTGGGTGGTGAAGGGCATCGTGCTGCGCTCCAGCGATGCCAGAGGCAATGCCATGGGCGGCCAGCTCTGGGACACCAACCCGGGCGGTGGCTGGATCCTGGGTGTCTATCGCAACGGCGAGCGCCTCAATCCTTCCGACCATGAAATCACACATGTGGTCGACGGTCGCGCCGATTACGAGCTGTATGCCAATCCTGGAACCTTCAAGCCGGGAACCTACTTTCGGGTTGGGGTTCGCTTCGCCGAGGGAGACGAGGCGAAGGCTGTGGCCATGGTGGACGTGCCGAAGGCCGCGCTCGACGTCACCTACCGGGGCATGTCCGAAGATGTAGTGGGCGAGGGGTCCCATGCCGGCTTCAACGGCCAGCCGGACGGCCGCTTCGATGTCGTCCTGCGGAGCGGCGGAGTGCAGCGCTTCGTGACCGGGATCGAGCTGGAATCCGTCAACGAGCGCGGGCAGCCGACCCGTGCGGAACGGTGGGATACCTACCCCGGCAATTCCTGGATGCTCGCTGTCTACCGGGCGGGCGAACGCCTCAATCCCCGGGATCAGGAAATCGGCCACGGGGCCCGGGACGGTACGACCTATCAGGTCTATGCCAACCGGCCCGATGGCTTCAAGCCCGGGACCCATTACCGCCTGACGATGCATTTTGCGGAGGGGGACGAGGCCTTCGCGATCGTGACGATCGGCGATGCCACCGTCGCGGCGCCGTCACCGCCGGTCTCCGGCAGTGTCGGGGGCGGCCGGACGGCTTCAGCGCTCCCGCAACCGGAATCGCGGGCCAGCGTTTCCAGCCCCTGGCGGGCGGCCACGGTGCCCTTCGATCCGGAGTGCAAGACAGGCTGCCGGGAGATCGTCCACGTGCGCGACAACCACGGGGCCGATGTCGTGTTCCGTTACAACCCGAAAGTGGACGATGCCGTCGCCCAATGGGGGGACTGCATACATTCCATGCTCACTTGCCTTCTGGATGAGAGCAGGGAGGTCGCGCCCTGCGTGACCGAGGCTGCCTGCCCCGAGGGCTGCAGAACAGGCTTCCTGGAACGGACCGCGGGCGAGGGCGACCGTCGCCGTCTGGTGTCGATATTCGAGACCATGTTCGTGAACGAGGGCGGCGAATGCGTGCCCGTGGGTCAGGGGAAATGAGATGAAAACGACCCGCCTGTTCCTGGCATGCCTGGTCGGA